>DAIPJA010000108.1:0-6915 GCA_036770525.1 Gudongella sp.
CCACAGCCATCACCTCTATCTGAAACAATGGAGCTAGGGCAAAGGACCAACCCATACGGAGAGACGAAGGCCATGAGTGAGAGGATATTGAAGGATGTATCAAATGCCTATCCAGGATTTTCGGTTGCGTTATTAAGATATTTCAACCCAATCGGTGCTCACGAAAGCGGGCTGTTGGGCGAGGACCCAAAGGGGATACCCAATAACCTGATGCCATTCATTACAAGAGTGGCAACTGGTAATCTAGAAAAGCTAACTGTATTTGGCAACGATTACGATACGGAGGATGGAACTTGTGTAAGGGACTATATTCACGTAGTAGATATTGCCGAAGGACATGCAGTTGCAATCGAGAAGATGAAAAAAGGTGTCAGCGTATATAATCTAGGAACAGGTAAGGGAACCTCTGTGATTGAACTGGTTGAGACCTTCAAAAAAGTGAACGGAGTAGACCTACCATTTGTGATAGCAGAAAGAAGACCTGGAGATATTCCTGTTTGCTTTGCGGATCCATCCAAGGCCTATAAGGAGCTCGGATGGAAAGCTGAAAGAAGTCTTGAGGACATGGTAAGGGACGCTTGGAGATTTGAAGAAAGAAAAAATCAGCAGATATTTTAGGAGGAAATAAACTTATGATAAACATAATTGCATTTGTCGGGCCAAGCGGCTCAGGTAAGACAACTCTAAGAAATCAGCTCGGTATGGAAAAGATAATAACCTACACAAGCAGAGCTCCAAGAGAAGGTGAAGTGGATGGAGTGCACTATCATTTTTCAACAAGAGATGAAATCCTAAGAATGCATGAGGAGGGGGAGCTGCTCGAGTATACTCAGTATCATGGGTATTTTTATGCAACCAGTATAAGAGCAATATCCCGGGTTATCGATATGAATGCGACTGCTTCAATAATTGTCGACAGGAATGGAGCAAAGAAGCTAAAGGATAGATATGGAGATAAGGTTCTTGTAATTGGAATCACTGCTCCTGCAATCGAATGTGTCAGGAGGATGAGAGAAAGGAACGAGCCTGAGATAGAGAGGCGTTTGGCATCCTATGAGATGGAGGTAAAACTGACTAATAGATATTGCGATGTTATTATAAACAACTCCGAAGCCAACTGGGAAAGGTCGAAGCTATTGGTACTGGCTCTCGAAAAGGGCTTGGAAACAATAGGCTGCATGAGCGAAGGCAATATCTGTTAGGGCTAATTTCATTTTTCAACTTAAATTTTAGATAGGAAACTTTAACTGACTACATAGTTATTGGGCGTGGAATAGAGAGGTGTATGGATGAAAAAGCTTGGTAGCGAAGTGAAATATTGCATATTGTGTAAGGAAGTCCACGAGGTCGACATAGTTGAAAGCATCGATTGTATTGAATACAAGGGTGAAGAAATCATGTTCAATGCAATCTATGAATATTGCAGGAAATCGCACAGATACATGGGAAATTCTGATATGGCAAGGAAAAACAGGATTTCCAAGGAGAAGGCTTTAGATAGGAAACATCAGCTTGAGCTGCCAAGAGATAAAGGATAGAATTTGACATATCAAAAAAAATAAGCATCAAATATCCAAATATTGTGACATAACAGCTATATTTTGCTATAATGCTTTATAGGGGCAAATGCAATTATTCTATCTGCGAAGGGACGTGATGCTGCTGTGCGAAGAGTCGAAGGGAAGAAGTTTTGTTACCTGTGTATGCAGGAGCATGAGGTTGAAATAGTTGAGATCATGGAATTGGGAGAATACAGGGGGGAAGAGATCCATTACCTCGCAAGCTACGAATATTGTCCTGTCGCAAATGAATATCTGGAAACGGAAAGCTTGCTTAGGTCAAACAGATCTTCAATGAAGGAAGCTTACCACAGATCTGCTGTAATAAATGCATCGTAAGGTATAGCCATAGGTCAATGAACCTGTGGTTTTTGTTTTTCAGACTTTCAACTGAATGATAAATGTTGTAAGATAAATGACAGATGAGAACGGAGCTTTGCTTCTTTGAAACAGGAGGTAGACAAATGAGGGTCAGAAAGGCAGTAATCCCGGCAGCAGGCTTGGGAACAAGGTTTTTACCGGCGACAAAGGCTCAGCCAAAGGAGATGCTTCCCATTGTAGATAAGCCGACACTTCAGTACATAATTGAGGAAGCCGTTGATTCAGGGATAGAGGAAATACTTATAATCACAGGCAGAAATAAATCTTCAATCGAAAATCACTTCGATAAATCCGTAGAGCTGGAGCTGGAACTGGAAAGATCAAACAAGCAGGAGCTTTTGGAGGAGATAAGAAGGATATCCGATATGGCCAATATCCACTACATAAGACAGAAGGAGCCCAGAGGTTTAGGCCATGCGATCCACTGTGCAAAAAGCTTTATAGCAGACGAGCCATTTGCAGTACTTCTGGGGGATGATATCGTATACAGCGATAAGCCATGCTTGAGGCAGATGATAGAGGTCTATGACGAATACAAGACCACGATCCTTGGAGTACAGCAGGTCTCAGAGGAGGATGTATCAAAGTACGGCATTATTGACGGGAAGCATATTGAGGATAAGATATACAAGGTAAAGGATCTGGTTGAGAAACCGGCGAGGGAGTTGGCTCCATCCAATATTGCTATCCTTGGGAGATACATAATAAATCCGGCTGTCTTTGAATGCATCGAAATGACTAAACCTGGGAAAAATGGAGAGATCCAGCTGACGGATGCATTGAAGCTCCTTGTAGAAAGAGAGGCGATGTATGCCTACATATTCCAGGGAAAGAGGTATGACGTCGGCAATAAACTAGGGTTTCTTGAGGCTACAGTGGAGTATGCTCTCAGAAGAGAGGACATTGGAGAGGAGTTCAGGAGCTACTTGAAAGGAATAATTGATTAGTATGAGGGATGTCTGAAAAGGCATCCCTTATTTGCAAATATTTGAAGAAACTTACTAATATTAAGGTATAATCAATATTAATAGGGATGTATATGAGTTAAGAGGTGCGATTATGGGAAATATCTATGATTATTTAGATTGGAGAGGTGACCTCACCTTTAATCAGGATGACTTCAATGAAGTTGACAATCTTGTCCTTTCTGTACTGTGCTATAACGATTTTAGCGGCATCGTTCCAGCTGCCGGAGAGAGTGGACATATACTCCTTAAGGATGCGGCGTTGAGATTTAAGGAAACTAAAAAGACTGAACACCTTAAGGACCTGCCATTTTTAAAGGATATCCCAGTATTCCTGGAGAAGGCTGCAGCTACAAAAAGGTTTGGAGAACTGAAGCTTTCAGGATATGTGGACCAGGTCGACATTGAAAGAGTAAAGCAGTTTTCTGCAATGGTGTTTACAATATTTGACGATCTTCATTTCACTGCCTTTAGAGGAACTGATGACTCAATTGCAGGCTGGAAGGAGGATCTTCAGATGAGCTTTAAGGATGAGGTCCATTCGCAAAGGGAGGCAGTAAAGTACACCAAATGGGTGATGGAAAACTATTCAGGTGAGTTTTATCTTGGGGGTCATTCAAAGGGTGGAAATCTTGCGGTATATGCTTCGGCAAATATGGAGGGAGCCTATAGGGAGAGTATTATAGAGATATTCAATAATGATGGCCCCGGATTTCAACCTGAGGTTGTAAAAACACCGGGTTATCAGGCTATAATCGAGAAGATCGTGACATTCCTTCCAGAGTCATCAATTATCGGAATGCTTCTTGAACATGGTGAGGAGTATTATGTCGTAAAAAGCAGCGGTCTTGCAATGTATCAGCACAATCCATTTCTATGGGAGATCCTGGGAAATGAGTTCATTTACAAATCGGGGCTGAGCAAGGAAGGTATAAATATAAACAAGGCGGTAAGGTCATGGCTTACAAAACTCTCCAATGAGGACAGGGAGAGATTTGTGAATACATTGTTTGATATTCTTCAAGGGACAGGTGCAAAGAACCTGAGCGATTTGAACAATGAGAAAATTGTTGCTGCCGATGCTATGATCAAGGCTCTTAAGACCTTGGATAAGGAGACTCAAAGGCAGCTTAGATCAACAATCGACCTTCTGTTTGCCGAGAGTCATAAGACGATATTAAAATCTATAACTGATGACATCAGTGATTTTGTTAAAAAGAAAATAAGGAAAGCAAAAAAGCAGCTTGAGTAGAATATATTTGGGAGGAGGGTTTGTTTTGGATAAAAAAGCGACTGAAATGTTATACAAGGGAAAAACCACGAAGGGAATGGATTTTAACAAACCCGAAGCCTTTCCCCTTTTCTGTACCACTTCCTTCACAATGAAGAGCCTTGAAGAGGTTAGGGAGGCTTACGCCTCCAAATATACTTATGTTAGGACTAATAATCCTGACAGAGAGGCTTTGGCTGAGATAATTACATACCTGGAAGGCGGGGAGAAAAGTCTCATTTTCTCTTCAGGAATGGGTGCGATCACATCAACTCTTATGACTTTTGTCAGTTCAGGAGACCACATTCTATGCAACAGCAGTATTTACGGCGAAACATTCGATGTCTTAAAAAAACTGCTTCCAAGATTTGGAGTGGAGTCGACTCTTGTGGATTTCACAAGTGAAGAGGCTATAAGGGAAGCTATTCTCCCAAATACCAAGATAGTCTATGCTGAGGTAATGGCAAATCCTACGATAGCGCTTACGGACATTCCCATGCTTGCAAAGATAGCACATGAAGCTGGAGCTATGTTGATTGTCGACAATACATTTACCTCGCCTATGTCGATACAGCCACTGGCCCTTGGCGCAGATATAGTAATTAATTCTCTTACAAAATTTATTAACGGTCATAGCGATGCTATTGCAGGATCAATAACATCAACCGAGGTTATAGCAAACAAGGTCCAGCCAATTAGTATGCTGTGTGGAACCCCTGGGGATCCGTTTGCAGCTTGGATGACTATTCGAGGAGTACAGACCATAGACTTAAGGCTAGAAAGACAAATGTCAAATGCAGCTGCCCTTGCGAAAGCATTGGAGGATAATCCACACGTTCTTAAGGTAAATCACCCCAGCTTGGAGAGCTTTCCTCAGCATGAGCTTGCAACAAGGCTGTTTGAATCCAATGATAGAATGGCTGGGATCATGAGCTTTGTCCTTCCTGAGGATATGGGGAAAATCGATGCATTTATGAAAAGATTGAAATTTGCTCATTATGCGACGACCCTTGGAGGGATAAGGACAACTCTAAATCATCCCGTGACATCATCCCACGCTCATATGCCGGATGAGGATAGAAGAAGGATGGGTATTACTCCGGGGATGTTCAGATTGTCAGTAGGAATAGAGAATGTAGATGATTTGATTGCAGATTTCTATCAGGCGCTTGAGGTGTTTGAAGAGTAGTATGTATTAAAATCAATCATAGGGGTGATGCAGATGCTTTTTAATAAAATTTCAGTTGTGGATGATAGTTTTAGCCTTAGAAGAGATATGTATTTGGTGACCAATGGAAGCAGGATAGAATACATAGGCAAAGAAAAGCCTTTGAATTACGAAGGTGAGGTTTACAATGGGGAAAATAAAGTGGTACTCCCAGGATTTGTCAACAATCATTGCCATGTACCCATGACGCTGTTAAGAGGCTATGGTGAAGGTCTTCCGCTTCACAGATGGCTCACCGAAAAAATGTTTCCTTTTGAAGCGAAGCTTACTGGGGAGGACATATATTGGGGCAGCCTTCTGGGGATAGCAGAGATGGTAAAAAGTGGAGTCGTATCCTTCACGGATATGTACTTTGAGATAGAGCTAATGGCACAGGCAGTATCTGAAAGCGGTATAAAGGTCAATCTGTCCCATGGGCTTTCATATAACTCAAAAAAGCCATCAATATTTGAATTACAGGGCTATAAGGATACTGAGAGGATGCTTGACATAGCTTCCAGGGATAAGACTGGGAGACTTAAGATAGATATCGGGCTGCACGCAGAGTACACATCAAGAGAAAGTCTCGTTCGGGAGGTTGCTCATTATGCCAGAGAGAGAAACCTTATCGTTCATACTCATCTCTCGGAGACACAGGGGGAGCACGATAACTGCAAGCTAAAGTATGGTAAGACTCCTGCTGAGTATTTTGCTGAATGTGGTTTATTCGATCAGCCGACTACGGCGGCCCATTGTGTGTGGGTCGAGGACAGCGATATTGAAATCATAAAATCCAAGGGAGTTGTACCCGTACACTGCCCTTCCAGCAACATGAAGCTTGGAAGCGGATTTGCTCCGATAAAGCAGATGATAGAAGCTGGGATCCCTGTTACTATAGGGACTGACGGGGCTTCCTCAAATAACAATCTAAACATGGTTGAGGAGATATATCTTGCAGCAATGATAAACAAGGGCTCAACCCAGGATCCAGAGTTTATGTATCCTGCCCAGTTATTAAAGCTTGCCACAATAAATGGTGCCTGGGCGCAAGGCAGAGAGGATTGCGGATCAATCAAGGTCGGCAACAAGGCTGATCTCGTTGTTTTCGATATGGATAAGCCACATCTTCAGCCTGTTTTTGATGAGCTGGCCAATATTTTGTATTCAGGGCAGTCAGATGACATCTGTATGACCATGATAGACGGCCAAATCGTATATAAGGATGGAGAGTTTAAAACAATAGATATCGAGAAGGTCATGCACAAGGCTGTTGGGATCAAGGAAAGGATACTTTCAGAACTGGTATAGGGAGGCTTTATTGTGAAAAGATTTGACGATGATCTGGCCTTTATGCTCAGATATGAAAATGTTGCATGGTATGAGGATGGTAAGGTCAGGATTTTGGATAGAAGGATATATCCGACAAAGATTGAATTTGTGACCTGCGGCACACACCGGGAGGTAGCTCAGGCAATAGCTGATATGGTTACCCAAAGTGCAGGTCCATATACTGCTGCTGGAATGGGTATGGCT
>DAIPJA010000001.1:0-41483 GCA_036770525.1 Gudongella sp.
CCAGGAGAGGATACCAATGCGTATACTGCCTCAAAGGTCACTCTTCCAAGCGCTTCTGAGGTGGGAGCCATATCTCTCTTCCCTGAGATTTTAAGTCTGTCCAGATATCTCGACCTTGCCTCGTCAACATCCACATTATCGATATAGGTTGTTCTTTCCATTTTAACTCCTCCTAAATAAGGAATACATCCCTTAGCTCGCCCCTATTGATACCTTCCTCGTGCTCCCTTATAACTATATAACCCTGGGAGCTTGAAAGCAGGGTTATCATGCCTGACTTTCCAAAGCTTGGAGTTGCCAGATACTCTCCATTCTCCTTATCCAGACGCACCATGTGATAGGTTTCCTTGCCTGGAGATGAAGGAAAGTTTTGTGTCACCAAAGCCCTAACCTGGGGAAGGATATCCTCCCTGTTCATCAGACTCCTAATAAATGGCTCAACAATAGCCTTGAAGACAACTATGGAGGAAACAGGATGACCTGGTAATCCAACAACCAGCTTACCCTTTCCGTCCCCAACTATAGTAGGCTTCCCAGGTTTTATAGCAAGCCCGTGTATAAGGACTCCTTTACCACCGAGAGCTTCTATTACCTGGTGCGTATAGTCTCTCGTCCCTACTGAGCTCCCCCCGGATAATATAAGCAAGTCACATTTTTCCAGCCCTTCCAGTACACCTTTAAGGAGCTGCTCGTAATCATCCCCGATTATAACCCTTCCAGATATCTCTCCGCCAAGGCTCTCCACCAGTGAACCGATCGAATAGGAGTTGATGTCTCTTATCTTTCCAAGATCAAGTTTCTCACCGATATCGATTACCTCATCACCTGTTGAAATTATATGGACCCTGGGCTTTTTATAAACATTGACCTTACTTATGCCAAGGCTTGCAAGCACCCCTATCCCTTGGGGCGTCAGTTTGTAACCCTTTCTAAGGACTGTCTGACCGATCCTGACATCCTCTCCCTTAAACAGAATGTTTTCTCCTACAGATACGGGCTTGTAAATAAGGAGTGTATTGTCGTCCATTTTTTCGGTATTTTCTATCATCACCATTGCCGTAGCACCTTTAGGGATCATCCCTCCTGTAGGCACATAAACGGCTTCACCGCTTTTTATATGTAGTTCCGCTTCCTCGCCCATCCTTACCTCCCCCTTAATAATAAGAAGAGAGGGGATAGAGTCCGTTGCACCGTGACTGTCCTCGGCTAGTATTGCATAACCGTCCACTGTTGATCTGTCAAATCCAGGCACATCCTCTTCGGATACCACATCCTCCGACAAAGTTCTGCCAGTGGTCTTCTCCAGCTCCAACTCCTCGCTCTGGAGAGCATATCCGGAGAATTCATCCAGAACCAGTTTTCTTGCATCTTCAACTGAAGATACCTTAAAGAACTCCATTTATATCATCCTTCCCAATTCAAGTTTGATTTGGTTGTGGCAAAGTCTTTCAGCCTGTTCCATATTGTGGGTTATAATAACTATAGTTGCACCGGTCTCATGGTTGTATCTTCTAATTGCCCCTTCCATCCTCAGGGTTGAGTCAGGGTCCAAGTTTGAGGTTGGCTCATCCAGGAGCAAAAGACTGGGCCTTATGGAAAGTGCTCTCGCCATAGCCACCTTTTGCGCCTCGCCTCCTGAGAGTTGATGCCCTTTCTTTTTTAAAAGATCCTCTATTCCAAGACTTTCAGCTGCCCATAATACTTCTTTACCTATTTTTTCCTTGCTCTTATTGCGAATTTGCAGAGGATAGGCAATATTGTCGTAGACCGTCCTCCTAAAAAGATATGGCTTTTGGAATACAAGCGTCATTGACTCTCTTATATGATTGCTTATAGGGAGTCCGTCATAGGTAACCTCCCCTTCGAAGCTGTCGTCAAGTCCTGCAATTATGTGCAGGAGTGTCGTTTTTCCGGCCCCGTTGGAGCCGGTTACCCCTGTAATCATCCCTCCAGGGACGGTTAGTTCATCTATATCTAAAACCATCGTATTTCGGTATTTTTTTCTCGTTCCAATCAGTCTAATCTCCATTATTCTTCCTCCTGACTATATGAGTAAATCAGGCTGTGGATCCCAAAGGAAACCACAAGTAGGATTATCCCAAGAGCAATTGCCATTGGATAATCTCCCATGGAGTTCATCATTGATATTGCGGTTGTCATCACCCGGGTCTGTCCCTTGATATTCCCGCCTACTATCATTACTGCCCCTACCTCAGATATGGCTCTTGAAAACGCGGTAGCAACATTCACGAGAATGTCGATTTTTAATTCTCTAATAATCAGGATCACTGAATCGAGTCTGTTTCCCCCAAGGGTCCTCGAAACTTTTTCCAGGGGGGTCCCTCTATTTTTGGAAAGGTTGTATGTAAGCCCAAGTATAAGCGGTATTACAAGTATCGTTTGAGCGATTATCATCGCTGCAGGGGTGTAAAGAAGCCTTAAATATCCGAATGGCCCTCTTCTTGCCAGAAGCAGTGCTACCACGAGACCTACGATCACCGAGGGGATGCTCATGAAGGTATATACAGTTCTTGAAAATATTCTTTTGCCTCTAAATGGCTTTATACCAAGATAAACCCCCAGAGGAACAAAAATAAGTGAGGCGACCACGGTAGCACTTGTGGATACCAGAAGCGACAGTGCGATTATTCTATAAACCTCGCTATCAAATCCAGCCAGAAGCCTTATTGCCTCTCCAAATCCCTGTGCTATATAATCCATGATCCCTCACCTCCTTTGTTGGTATATTTACTTTCTAAAGCTTATATTAAACTATTTGCCATAGTTTGGTATAAACAAAGGCTCTCCATATTCCTCGACCCCAAATTGCGATATAAGCTCCTGTCCTTCTTCTGAAATCAGCCAGTCCATAAACTTCAATGCTCCAGCTTCATTGATCATATCTCCCTTGTTTGGATTGACAGGTATTATCCCATACTGATTGAAAAGACCTTCATCTCCCTCGACAACTACCTCCAGCTGAAGTGTATCCTTAAGTGCAAGGTAGGTCGCTCTGTCGGTCAGGGTATATCCTTGTCTTTCGTCAGCTATCTTAAGGACATCTCCCATCCCTGCACCGGCTTCGATATACCACTCGCCAGCAGGCTCAATAGAAAGTGCCTTCCAGAGTCCCAGCTCCTTCTTGTGAGTACCTGAGTCGTCTCCTCTCGATACAAATTGGAGTCCCTTTTCATTGATTGCTGCAAGTGCTGCACCGATATCATTACCATAGATAATTTCGCCATCAGCTGGTCCTACAAGTACAAAATCGTTGTACATTACGTCATTCCTTACTGTACCATGGCCTTCCTCAACCAGCTTCAGTTCGTCTGCCTTGGCGTGGACTAAAAGAACGTCAGCTTCGCCATCTCTTCCCATTTGCAGGGCGTTTCCGGTTCCAACAGCAATGGTCTTGACCTCGATCCCGGTCTCCTCGGTGAAGATTGGGAGCAGAAAGTCGAGAAGTCCTGAGTCTTGTGTGCTTGTTGTAGTTGCGAGGATTATGCTTTCCTCAACGACCGGCTCAGACTCAGCTGCCGGCTCCTCTGCAGGATCATTTGCCGGCGCTTCTGCAGGTGCTTCAGTCTTTGGTGCACAACCGGACACAGTTCCAAGGACTAGCAAGAGGAGAAGTACATATGTAAGCGTTTTTTTCATGATGACCACTCTCCTTTAATTTTGGGAAACAAAAAAGACAACCAGAAAGAAAGGTTGCCTTAATAAACATCTTCCTTTCCAAACGGGAGGCTTAGAGATTTCCCTCTAAACCCAACGGCATTGGGTCATGGCAATGCTTTAGACCTTCGTGCTCGGAAAATTGTTGTAGATATTCAGTTTGTCTCCTCTTGCAAATCCAATAAGTGTGATTCCGGTTTCCTGAGCCAGCCTGACAGCCAGCTCTGTAGGTGCAGACCTTGAAGCTATAACAGGTATTCCCTGCTTAGCTGCTTTTATTAGCAGCTCTGAGGATACCCTTCCTGCTGTTAGCACCAGCTTGTCAGACAACTCCTTGCCCTCAAGCCTGGCTCTTCCGATAAGCTTGTCCATTGCATTGTGCCTTCCAATATCCTCCTCCTGAAAGAGAATCTCCGAACTATTGCACAAGGCACATCCATGTACGCCTCCGGTCTCTCGAAAGAGCAGAGAGTTCTGATTGAACTCTCTCATTAATTGTAGCACAATACTTGGGTGAATTTCCATACTTTTCTGTATTTTTATAGCCTTTGTCTGATCTACAGCATTATAGAACGAGGTGCCCTTTCCACAACCCGAGGTTATGGTCCTTCTCCCAATAAGCTTTTCCCTAAGCGGTCTTTTTATTTCTGTATTCACGGTGGCTAGTCCTGCTTCTTCCTCTACGTTAAGCTCTATGATCTCATCTATATCGTCGATGAAGCTTTCAGACAGAAGGAACCCTGCTATCAACTCCTTGAGAGATGTAGGCGTGCATAAAAGAGTAACAAGCTCCTCACCGTTCAAGTGTATGGTCAATGGGTATTCGACTATCACCTGATCCTCTTCGATTGTTGATTCTCCACTTCTCCACCGCGAAACCATTACCCTATTCGTCGTTTTCAACAAAGGTTCCCTCCTCTGTATACTTTAGAAGGTCCTCGCGGGTATTAAGATTAAAAAACATTCCCCAGTCAGGGCTGAAGCTCCTCGCAACCTCCTCAGGTATATACTCAACATTGTGGTTCATAAGAAGTCTGTGCACAGCCTTTCCTCCCCCCATGAGAAAGCTTTCTATATGCTCGATCAAAGCCTTACTATAGAAGGCATTAAAGGGCTCGATCCAATCGCCGAATTTGGTGATGCAAGCCATTGACTCATTCTTATTCAGCAGCTCCATCATATAATCAATATATTTGGCTTTAATTTGAGGCATGTCGCAGGCTATGACGAAGGAATATTCCGAGGAAGCAGCAGAAAGCCCGGCATGGATCCCTGATAACGGGCCCATGTCGGGAATTATATCACCTGTTATTTTATCTGCCAGTCCAATGTACAGCTCTGGTCTGTTAGTCACCACTATGGTTTCGTCAAAGCTGCCTCCAAGTCTTCTAATAAGCCCTTCGATCAGACTTCTTTCCCGAAGCCTAAGAAGCTGTTTGTCAAAGCCCATTCGGGTGCTTTTTCCGCCAGCGAGGATTATTGCAGAACCAAAACGCTTCATATCAATCACCGCTTCTTGCACATTCTCCATCTCTTCCGGTCATGATCTCCAATCCGTGGTGAACGCTGTCAATTATGAAATCCAGAGATTCTTTCACAGCCTTCGGACTTCCCGGTAAATTAATTATCAGCGTGCTTTTGCGTATTCCGGAAACCGCTCTTGAAAGCATAGCGCGAGGTGTAATCTTAAGACTTAGTCCCCTTATTGCTTCCGATATCCCGGGAGCCATCCTGTCGCAAACACTTACTGTAGCCTCAGGGGTAACATCTCTCATGCTGAATCCAGTACCACCGGTTGTCAGAACAAGGTCTACCTTGACCTCATCAGAAAGTCTTATCATTTCCTTAGCCAATAGATCCTTTTCGTCCGGAAGTATACTATAGCTTACGACCTCATAGCCTCTATTCTCCATGATATCCCTGATCAGCGCTCCTGAAAGATCTTCTCTGTCTCCCCTGGAGCCCTTATCGCTTGCCGTGATTATACCTACCTTAAACATATTAACCTCCCCAGGGAAGGGTCATGTATTCCTTCATCCTTCTGTCATATTCAGATTTGAAAAGCCTTTCGTGCCCTTCCTCCCATTTCGAGAGCTTAGTGAATATTGCCTTTATCCCCTCGTCCTTAGCATGCTCGGCGGCTCTCTCATAGAACTCTTTGTAGTCTCTCTCAATTAAATAAGCCATCCTCAGTATTGTAAGGTCAGGGATATCGGACTCCTTAAGCGTCTCCTCAATATGCTCTGATTCCTCTCTGGCTTTAAATATATCCTCTTCCCTGTCCATGACCTCTCCGGATGTATCAAAGTCTCCGTTGTCCCCATAAGCCTTAAGCTGTCTTTCCAAATAGGCATAATGCTCCATTTCAACATCTGATAGATCATGGAATAGCTTTTGTGTGGTTGGATTTGAGAAATGTCCAGCCTTTTCCTTGAAGAAATTGCTGCCGTCCAGCTCCATCTGCATAGCATATTTCAATACCTGTTCATAATCCATCATAGCACCTCCTGAACTCTTTCGATCCTGACTGCTGCCACCTTTAGCTCCGGTATTTTTGCTATATCGTCAGTTGCCGTATTGGTCAGGTAATTTGCCTGCCCCTCAGAGTAATGGAATGGCATGAATACAACATCTTCATCGATCCCATCTGTAACCCTTGCCCTAGCATGAGTTTCGCCTCTTCTTGAGGTAAGCCTTATCATATCGCCTTCTGAAATGCCAAGCTTATTTGCAGTAGTCTCATTGATCTCGACAAAGGAGCTTGGCGCCAAGGTCATAAGCCCTTCTTCTCTTCCGGTCATAGTCATTGTGTGGTAATGATACAGGATCCTTCCTGTGGTAAGGATGTATGGATATTCGTGATCTGGCATTTCAGCACTGTCCACATGCTCGACAGGCATGAACAAGCCTCTTCCCCTTGCTATGGCCGCCTTGTGGAGGAATCTGGTTCCCGGGTGTTCCTCGTTAAGTACAGGCCATTGCAGCCCCCCATGCTCAAGTCGCTTATAGTTGATTCCTGCATAAGACGGAGTGAGTGATGCCACCTCTGCCATAATCCTCGCGGGATGGGAGTATTGCTTCTCATATCCCATAAGATTCATTATCTCCATAAGGATCTGCCAGTCGGGCTTAGCCTCTCCAGGAGCTTCAACTGCCTTTCTTACTCTCTGGACTCTTCTCTCAGTATTTGTGAAGGTGCCATCCTTTTCAGCAAATGCTGCAGCAGGAAGGACCACGTCGGCAAGCTCAGCTGTTTCAGAAAGGAAAATATCCTGAACTACAAGGAAGTCAACATGCTCCAGAACATGCCTTACATGGTTTGAGTCCGGATCGGAGACTATTGGATTTTCCCCCATTATATAAAGGAATTTGATCTTGTCCTTTTCGATGGAGTCGAACATCTCGGTTATTGTAAGTCCGACTTTCCCTGAAAGCTCTCTACCCCAAGCATTTTGAAACTTCTCTATTACCTCGGGCTTGTGGACCTTTTGATACCCGGGGAGATCTCCTGGCAATCCTCCCATATCGCAGGCTCCCTGGACGTTGTTTTGTCCTCTTAAAGGATTTACCCCTGCAGATTCTATACCCACATTTCCGCATAAAAGTGCCAGATTGGATATGCTCATTACTGAATGAGTACCGGTAGTATGCTGGGTAATTCCCATTGTATAGTAAATACCTGCCTTTTTTGCTTCTCCGTATATATGCGCAGCCTTTTCGATGTCCTTTGGATCCAGTCCACAGATCTCTCCAACTCTCTCCGGTGTGTAGCTCTCTACCAGTCGTTTAAGCTCCTCATAGTTTTCAGTTCTATCCTCAATATAGCTCTTATCCTGGAGCCCATCCCTAATTATCACGTGCATAAGCCCGTTCAACAATGCTATGTTGGTACCTGGCTTAAGCTGAAGATACACATCAGCGTAATCTGCAAGCTCTATCCTTCTGGGATCAGCTACAATAAGCCTTGCTCCCCTTTTCTTCGCCTGCTTCATCATGGCTCCAATGACCGGATGGTTTTCGGTTGTGTTGGATCCGATCACAAACATTGCATCCGCAGCCTTGATTTCCTGAATGCTGTTAGTCATTGCACCGCTTCCCAGTGTTATTGCGAGACCCGCAACAGTGGAGGCGTGTCAGAGACGTGCGCAATGGTCGACATTATTGGTCCCAAGTACTGCTCTGAAAAGCTTCTGGAACAGGTAATTCTCCTCGTTTGTACATCTAGCAGAGGTAAGGCCAGCAAAGGCCTCCGCTCCATGGTTTGCTTTAGCTGACTTCATTTTTTCGGTAATAAGGCTGTATGCCTCCTCCCAGGAAGCTTCCCTGAACCTGCCATTTTCCTTGACCAAGGGTTTTGTCAGTCTATCAGGATGAGACAGGAAATTATAGGAAAATTTACCCTTTACACAGAGAAGTCCCTCATTGTGTGCATCCATTGCGGGATCAACTCCAACAATCTTATTACCCTTTACAACTAAATCCATCTGACAGCCCACTCCGCAGTAGGAGCAAGTAGTTCTTACCTTATGAGTGTCCCAGTATCTGAATTTTTCTTTCGATTTTGGCTCGAGTGCACCTACAGGGCACACGGATACGCAGTTCCCACAGGATACACAGGTTGAATTTATAAGACCATCTCCAAAGGGCGTGGACACATTCGTCTCGAAACCCCTCTCCTCAAAGCCTATTGCAGTTGTACCCTGCAGCTCATCGCAAACCCTTACGCATAGTCCGCAAAGGATGCACTTTCTGGAGTCGAAGGTATAGAACGGATTGGTGTCGTCATACTTCGGAGTTCTTGATGACCATCTGTATGTTCCCTCTGTTATCCCATACTCGTAGCAGTAATCCTGAAGCTTGCATCGCCCTGATTTTTGGCAGTTGAGGCACTCCAGCGGATGGTTGGATATAAGGAAGTCCAGCAGCTGTTGCCTTTCCCTTATTACAGGTTCACTATGGGTGTTTATTTTCATACCTTCTCTAAGCAATGTCGTGCACGATGTATGCAGACTTTTCCATCCGTCTATCTCAACCACGCAAAGGCGGCAGGATCCCGAGGGGTTAAGTCTTTCGTCATGACACAGAGTTGGAATATCTATCCCTGCCTCTCTGCAGGCCTGAAGTACAGTTATTCTTTCAGCAAATTCATAGGGTTTTCCGTTTATAGTAATCTTCATTCTGTGTCACCTCCCCCACCTGAGCTTTTATCGAGTTTTTCAATTTTCTCCAGCAGCTCGGTAATGCCAAGAGCCTTATCCCATGTTGTCTTAACAAATTTGCCGTCGACTTTTCTAAATGGTGTTTCTGGCTCATCGACATACTTAAGCTCGGTTGCAAGCCTTCCCTTAAGGCACAAGGGTCTTCCGTTTGCAGGTGCTTTTGCAACGAGAGATATTCCCTTCCTTTTTACTGAATGTACCTCAAATTCACATCCATATTCACATGCCTTGCAGGAGACGACCTTTTTCAGTGACTCCCAGCTTCTTACCTTGTTGTATTCTCTCTTATCCACCAATGCTCCTACAGGACACACGGCAACACAGCGGTTGCAGGATACACATGGTGATTCTTCTATTGATTCATCGGCTCCGAATATTATCCTGGTGTCATATCCTCTTTCAGCGAAAGCCAATACCCTTCGGTCAGATACCTGCGAACAGGTAAGCACACATTTACCACAGAGGATACACTTACTGTTGTCCTTTAATATGTACGGGCTTGACGTATCCAGAAGCTGTGGCCTCATTGCACCGTCATGCTTTCTAAATGCCACGTCGTATTTGTAGGAATATTTTTGAAGCAGGCATTCACCTGCCTTCTGACATGTAAGACAGTCGTTGGGATGACTGTCCAACAACAGCTGGAGCACGTCTCTTCTTGCATTTATAGTCTTTTCCGTTTCTGTCCTTACTTTCATACCATCCTTCACCAGGGTTGAGCATGAGGTTTGTAGCTTCTTGGTGCCCTCGATCTCAACCACACACATCCTGCAAGCCCCAAATATCTCAAGCGTTTCATCATAGCAGAGTGCAGGGATGTCTATACCCACCGACCTGGCAGCCTGAAGGACGGTCAACTCAGCAGATACCTCTGCAACTTTTCCGTCTATAGTCAACTTTACAGTTTTCATCTCAAGCCTCCAGTACTAACTTATTGATACTGCCTTGATCGGCTTAACAGGACATACGTCGTGGCATGCTCCGCACTTGATACACAGGGATTGGTCTATAACATGTCGCTCCTTCACCTTGCCTGTTATTGCTCCGACCGGGCAAGCCTTCGCACATCTTGTGCATCCGATGCAGGAATCCTCTATGAAGAATGTGATAAGTGCCTTACAGCTCTTTGCCGGACATTTCTTATCCCTTATATGTGCTTCGTACTCGTCCCTGTAGTACTTCAAAGTTGTAATTACAGGGTTCGGTGCAGTTTGTCCCAAACCGCAGAGAGAAGTGGAGGTTACTGTCTCGCAAAGCTTCTCAAGCTTTTCGATATCTCCTTCCTCACCCTCGCCTTTCGTTATCTTATCAAGTATTTCATATAGTCTCTTTGTGCCCTCTCTGCACGGTACACATTTACCACAGGATTCCTCGACGCTGAAATCGAGGAAAAACTTTGCTATGTCAACCATACAGGTATCCTCATCCATCACGACCATTCCACCGGATCCCATGATCGACCATATCTTGCCAAGTGATTCATAGTCAACAGGTGTATCAATAAGATCAGCAGGGATACAGCCACCCGACGGGCCTCCAGTTTGGACGGCCTTATATTTCCTGCCGTTAGCTGCACCCCCGCCTATGTCAAAAATGATCTCTCTTAAGGTCATACCCATTGGTACCTCTACAAGCCCAGCATTTTCGACCTTGCCTACAAGAGCAAATACCTTAGTGCCAGGTGACTCCTCAGTACCTATGCCTCTAAACCATGGAGCTCCCTTGTCCATAATTATGGGTACATTGGCCAGGGTTTCAACGTTGTTTATTATTGTGGGCTTTCCCCAAAGGCCAACATGGGCTGTTCTGTGGAGCTTAGGTCTTGGCATGCCTCTTCTGCCCTCAATGGACTCCATAAGGGCGGTGCCCTCACCGCATACGAATGCTCCTGAGCCAAGTCTTAACTCTATATCGAAGTTGAATCCAGTTCCAAATATATTCTCTCCAAGCAATCCGTATTCCTTTGCCTGAGCTATGGCAATTTCAAGTCGTTTGACTGCCATTGGGTACTCTGCCCTGACATATATGTAGCCTTGATCTGACCCAATGGCGTATCCTCCAAGAGCCATGCCCTCAAGAACAGAGTGCGGGTCCTTCTCAAGGATCGATCTGTCCATAAAAGCTCCTGGATCTCCTTCATCGGCATTGCAAATCATGTATTTCTTATCTGCCTGAAACTTGTACGCTTCCTCCCACTTTTTACCTGTGGGGAACCCTGCTCCTCCTCTACCTCTCAGAAGGGATGCCTTGATCTCCTCGACGACATGCCCAGGCTCCATGGATGTCAATGCCTTATATAGTGCTCTGTATCCACCGAATGCTATGTATTCCTCTATGTTAGTAGGATCAATTATATCGCAGTTCTTTAGAGCTATCCTAAGCTGCTTTTCATAGAATTTTCCCTTAAGGACTACATCCTCACCCTTTATGACTACCTTATCCTCCCCTAGGAGTCTGTCAATGATAGGGGTCTTCAGATTTTCCCTAATAATATCCATTTTTTCCAACGTCATCATCGCGATCACCCCTTACATAAATTTTCCCAATATAGTCTTGATATCGTCCTTTTTGACCTTAGCATATACCTCTTCATTTACAAGTATAACGGGAGCAATGCTGCAGTCGCCGACGCATCTGGCTGATGAGATCGAAAATCTCTGGTCTGGGGTGGTCTGGCCTGATTTGACACCAAGCTGATTTTCGATTTCCTCAAGAATGCTCTCAGCTCCCTTTACATAGCAGGCAGTCCCAAGGCACACACTGATTTTATTCTCTCCCTTTGGAATAAAAGTAAACTGTGAATAAAAGGTCGCTACTCCATATATTTCCGCCAATGGTATCTGAAGTCTTTTTGAAATAAGCTGCAGTATTTCCTTTGGAAGGTACCCAAAAACGTCCTGTGCATGCTGTAAAGCCGGCATCAAAGGACCGGGAGCTTTTTTCTTCTGGTCCAGGAAGCTCTTGAATTCCTGGATCGCCTTGGCATTTTTATTCATATCAAAGCTAAACTCCATGTTTCTTCCTCCTATATTGTTAATTTTATGATGATAAAACTTAATTTTTGGAAAATTATATACCCTTTAAGGTTATAATAATTAAATACCCTTGTCAATTGAGATATTGAAAGCTCTCTATGCTTAAAATGGCCGAAAATCTGGACTTAATTTTACTGTATTATATAATTTATTTATGAGGTGATTATTTTGAATGATAAGAGTCCATTTATTATCATAATTGCTTGTTTAATTTTTGTCAATCTCTATTCCGTTTTCCTGTTCTGGCGAGATAAAAATCTTGCAAGGAGCCACGGCTGGAGGATACCAGAGTCCAGGCTATTCCTTATTGCATTTTTTGGCGGTGCGATGGGTGCTATCCTTGGAATGAAGCTTTTCTCTCACAAAACAAAAAAGGCCAGTTTCCGTATTGGACTGCCCTTTTTATTGGTGTTGAACATAATATCCCTGTATTTCCTTATCCAAGCCATTATTGGGTAAGGATCGCATTTTATTTATTTACTGCAATACTCGATAAATCTCTTGAAGAGATCTACATATTCATCGTGCTTTTGTGCCATGGCCTCAGGATGGAACTGGACTGCCATAAGGAACTTGTCGTTTACCGATTCGATCGCTTCGATAATACCATCTGAAGACTTTGCTGTTACCCTCAATCCCCTTCCAAGATCCTTTATCGCCTGATGGTGCTCTGAATTTACAAATATTCTCTTCTCTCCAAAAACATCATGGAGAATGCTCTTTTCCTCAAGCTCGATGGAGTGGTAGCCTTCCTCAGTGTTATATCCGCATACATGTCCGCCGATATTAGGGACCTGTTTGAATATGTCCTGGTACAGCGTACCTCCAAGGGCCACGTTTGCAAGCTGAAGACCCCTGCATATACCGAATATTGGCAGTCCAGACTCATAGGCTTTCTTAAATAACCCCCACTCTGTCTTGTCTCTGTCGTGGCTTATTACATTTACTTCCTTCATAGGCTCTTCACCAAAGTAATGAGGCCATATATCCTCACCGCCAGTGAAAATTATCCCATCCAAAGCCTTGATATAATTTTCGCTCAAGGAGTCATCCCCCTGGACCGGGATAAGGAGTGGAACTCCTCCAGCCTTAATTACTGCGTCGATGTAGGGCTGATTTATCCTGGTTATCTTCTTTCCCACCATTACATCCTGTTGTGTCGTAAGACCTATTACAGGTTTTTTCATCCAATTACCTCCCTATAGATATTTTTCAAGCCAGCTTCCCATCTCCTCCATCATATTTGTGGTTACGAAGTGGTTAAGCTGCTTGTATGTTGACATCATGATTTGATCCTGCCTTATATATTGTTTTTTCAGAGTATCATAAAACTCCTTCTGCGGACCAATATCAACCACCGTGTCGTCCTCTCCGTGAAGGATCAGGATCGGTCTATCCTTAAGATTATCAAGCTTTTTCATCGGATCCAGCTCAATGACTTTTTTATCGATCTCAATGAATCGCTCAGCTCTTTCTATACCCAATGTCTGTACTAAGATATCATTGCTTTTCTGCCAGGATCCTGAACCATTGAGAACAACAAGTGTCTTTGGCAATTTATTTATGGCAAATATACCGGTAGAGGTAAATCCACCCATTGAGTGTCCTGAAAGGGCAATTCGATTTTCATCCGCATCGTGGGATCGTATAAGACCATCTATCAGTTGATCTGATTCCTCGAGATTCTTAAAAACTACCTCCCAGAACACACCTGCATTCTCTTTGGCCCCATAATCGACCCTTCCTCTATCTCCGTGAAAAATTGCATCCGGAAGAAGCACCTGGTATCCCAGGCTGGCCAGTATAAATCCCCTGAAGCTCTGAGCATCCTTATTGGAGGTCCATCCATGGTAAAAGATCACAGTGGGGTACTTTTCCTGCTTTTCTTTGGGTCTCATTAAAATAGATGGTACACCTGCGATTTCAATTCTTTTGACTATTATGTTTGGATAATTCATCGACTCCCCCCTTCATCTTCGTCAAGTTTCCAGTCTATCGGATCAACTCCGCAATTTTCAAGGAAATGATTTGTCCTTGAAAATGGCCTTGATCCGAAAAATCCTCTATATGCAGAAAGCGGACTGGGATGGGGTGATTTTATGACGTAATGCCTTTTCTGGTCTATCATTGATTCCTTGCGGATCGCAGGCGCTCCCCATAGGATGAAAACAATCGGCTTATCTCTTTCATTCAGGAGCCTTATAATATGATCGGTGAATTGCTCCCACCCCTTATCGCGGTGAGAATTTGCCTCACCCTTTCGAACCGTTAATACAGTATTGAGGAGAAGAACACCTTCTCTTGCCCACTTTTCAAGACATCCGTGGTTTGGGATTGGAAAACCCAGATCATCCTTCATCTCCTTGTATATGTTTACAAGGGATGGTGGAGCGGGAACGCCCCTTCTTACACTAAAGCTAAGACCATGTGCCTGATTTGGACCATGGTAAGGGTCCTGACCAAGAATTACAGCCTTTACATCATTATAATCAGTATAATGCAGTGCATTGAAAATGCTGTACATATCAGGATATATTGTATTGGTCTTGTATTCCTCTAATAGGAACTGGCGAAGCTTTTTATAATACGGCTTCTCCATCTCAGGAAGGAGAAGCTCCTGCCAGCTATTCTTAAATATCTCTGCCATAGCTTCCTCCGACTAATCTACAAGGTAATCTACAACTTCAGGGGGTCTGTTCTCCTTGGTGTATACCCTGGGAAGTCTTCTTGAAAGCATGCACATTACGGCAGCAGGTATCTGTCCAATAAGACCGGCAATCTCCTCGATTGTAATTTCCTCATTACCCTGGCGACCCATAAGAACCGCCTCTTCTCCTCTTTTAGCATCGATCCCTGTAACATCTACCATCATCTGATCCATGCATACTCTGCCTATTATTGGAGCCCGCTTACCGTTTATCAGCACAGATCCTTTGTTGCTTAGTGCTCTGCTCCATCCATCCGCATAGCCGATTGGAAGAGTTGCGGCTTTTATTCTCGATGGAGCGGTATAGGTAAGTCCATAGCCGATCTTTTCTCCTGCTTCCAGGTCCTTTACATGAGATATCTGTGCTCTTAGGGTTAGGCAGCTCTTAAGTGGAAGGAAATCTCTGTCTGCTTCAGGAAATGGGTATACTCCATACAAAATTATCCCCGCTCTGACCATGTCCAGACTATATTCAGGAAGATTCATGATCGCAGCGCTGTTGTTGACGTGCTTAATTGGTATCTTAAAGCCTTTCTCCTCAAGCTGTTTTGTGAAGCTTTCAAATTTTCTCATGGAATTTTCGGTATATTCCAGATCGTCGTCAGCTGCGGGGAAATGTGTAAATATACCCTCAACTATGACGTTATCCATTTCTCTGATTTTCAAGATACTCAACAACGAATCTTCGTTTGGAAGGAATCCCAGGCGATTCATCCCCGTCTCTATCTTTAAGTGAATTATTGCATCTCTTTTAAGCCAGGCTGCAATCTTCGATAGCTGCTCTGCTTGTTCAGGAAGATATACTGCAGTTCTTATCCCATGCTCAATGGCTGCTTCATAAAGATACTCAGGTGTGTACCCCATCACGAGTATCTGGGCATGAGGGAGGCGCTTTCGAATCTCAAGAGCTTCTGACAAAGTAGCAACACCAAATCTCGTTACACCCAGGCTAAACAGCTCTCTTGCGATCTTGATTGCCCCATGGCCGTAGGCGTCAGCCTTAAGCACAGCCATGATATCAGAGCCTTCGGGGACGACTTTTCTTATCTCCCTAAAATTGTAGTGCAGCCTGTCCAGGTCTATCTGAAGCCAGGCAGGTCTTGTTAGCTCCATTGTTCAATCCCCCTCTTCGATTAGGTTCTTCCAATATCTAACCGGCATCATTCTCTTCTTAAGCCTCATGTTTTTTCTGCTTTCTATGGATAGATGCCTGTAATAGGCCTTCCACATTTCCTGATAAGTCTCTTCCCCCTCCTTGAGGACGATATCCTCCGGAGTTTCGAGATTCCTGATCACCCATTCATTCTTGTCGTAAAAAACTGCTATTCCCCTTCCAGCATCGTGTAATATCCAATACTCAGATGGCATCCTGGCAGCAAAATGGGGTGCCAGAAGAGCAATCACGTTATGGTCGGGATCAATCTTCGAGTAGAACACTCCGCTCTCCAACCGTTTGAATCTAATAAGCCCTGCCAGCCTGTGCTTTTCCATCGCAACCCTATTATAAAGCTTTTCTGACTTAAGCACTGAAGGCTCAGCGTGATAGTCGTCCACAGCTGCTCCAAGCTTAAAGCCGATCCTCAGGTAGTTCAAGATTATTATACCACTTTCAGGTTCCTCAGATAAATAGATGTAAAAAATCCTTCTGAGAGCATCATGGGAAATTTTCTCCTCTACTGCCCTGTATACCCTGTCAGCTTTGTCTGCATCAGTGTAGATCATTTTAGTCGAGGACAAAAGATTCGGCTGGGCTGCACCTTCCCAAATTATTTCTGAAGGATCTTCCTTAGCGTAATATGCTTCCCAAACTGCAGTAAGCAACCCTTCAAAGGAGCCGTCATATAGGTAGCGCAATGTTGAGCTCATTACCCATGCCTCCCTCAAGGTCAAATAGTGACATTTGTCTTGGATCGTTCTTGCTGCTGTCACCAAGGATATTGGTTCTGATGTTCACGGGCTCCATCGATTTGATGCCTGAATGTTTGCCCTTACAGGTGATGAAGTACTTTGCCCTTTTCAAAACTACCCCTAACTTTTTCAGATCATCAAAGTCAAGCTGACAGAATCTCCTGCTGGATACTATCCTTTGAGCCGATTTTACGCCGATTCCAGGTACTCTAAGCAGCATGTGATACTCTGCTTTGTTTATCTCAATAGGGAATTTGTCGATGTTTCTCAGAGCCCAGTCACATTTTGGATCAAGCAACAGGTCAAAATCAGGCTTATCCTCACTTAACAGCTCATCGGAATTGAAGCCATAGAATCTTAACAGCCAATCAGCCTGGTAAAGCCTGTTTTCCCTTACCAGGGGAGGGCTTGAAATTCGTGGCAGTAATGGGTTGGTTGAAACCGGAACAAATGCAGAATAGTAGACTCTTTTTAACTGAAAGTCATTGTAAAGACCTTCTGAAAGCTTGAGTATCCTGTAATCGGAATCCCTCGTAGCTCCAACGATCAATTGAGTGGTTTGACCTGCAGGAACAAATTTCGGGGAGTTCCTGAAAATTTTTCGCTCCTCAATTGACTGGAGCATTCCCTGTTTGATGTCATTCATTGGACCCAGGATCTCATTTTGTTTCTTTTGGGGTGCCAGCATTTTTAATCCGTCCTCGGTTGGAAGCTCTATGTTGACACTCATTCTGTCCGCATAACGTCCAGCTTGATCAAGGAGCTTTTTGTCTGCACCCGGAATAGCCTTTAAATGGATGTAACCATTGAAATTTTCAACATCCCTAAGCTTCTTAAGTATCTCTATGAACTGCTCCATGGTATGATCTGGGCTTTTTACCACTGCAGAGCTTAGAAACAAGCCCTCGATATAATTCCGTTTATAGAAGTTAATTGTGATGTCTACAACCTCCTCTGGAGTGAAGGTGGCTCTTGGGAGGTCATTTGATGATCTGTTCACACAATATACACAGTCGTAGATGCAGCTGTTGGACATGAGTATTTTTAAAAGAGATATGCACCTTCCATCATCTGTCCAGCTGTGACATATTCCCGCTGCACTTGCATTGCCAAGCCCTCCCTTTTTGTTTTGCCTGTTGCTTCCACTGGAGGAGCAGGATACGTCGTATTTTGCCGCATCGGCAAGAATCTCAAGCTTTCTTAATGCATCCATAAAAAACACCTCAAGACAGGTTTTCTTGAGGTGATTATATCATAATTTAAAATATCAATCAAACATTTGTTCGATTAAGCGTCTATCCTCCAATTTTTTGGGGCGATAAGCGCAATTATTGTAAAGAGCTCAAGCCTGCCCAAAAGCATAAGTACAGAAAGCCAAAGCTTAGTAGGTATGGAATAGAATCCATAGTTAAGGGTCGGTCCCACAAGCTCAAGTCCCGGACCAATATTCCCAAGAGTAGCTGCAACTGTTGAAGCTGATGTTATCAGATCGACCTGCTCCAATGACACCATCAAAGTCGAAAACAGGAAAAGCACTAGATAAAGTGCCAGAAAGCTATTGATCCTTGCTATCGTTTCATTGGACATGATCTTATTATTAATTTTTATTGGCATAACCGCACGAGGATGGTACAGCTTTCCAACCTCTCGCTTTATAAGCTTCAGCATTACAAGAATTCTTATTACCTTCATTCCACCTCCGGTGGAGCCTGCGCTGGCTCCAACAAACATAAGGATAAGCAGTATTCCCTTACTAAAGGTCGGCCATAGATCAAAATCTGAAGTGCCGAACCCTGTGGTAGTCATAATGGAGGACACCTGGAAAAATGCATCTCTTAATGAGTATGCAATATTGTGGTAGCTTACTAGCCATAAATCGATTGCGATAGCGATCGTGGCTATTCCAATGATCTTGAGATAGAGCTTAAGCTCCTCATCCTTGAATAAATCTGTTACCTTTCCCCTAAAGAATGAGTAGTATAAGGAGAAATTTACCCCCGAAGCGACCATAAATACTGCTATAACCATATGGATATAGCTGCTATCATACGCGCCTATACTCAGGTTCCTAGATGAGAAGCCCCCTGTACCCACTGTTCCAAAGGTGTGAACAAATGAGTCAAAAACTGGCATTCCTCCGATCGTAAGTAGAAAAACCTCTGAAAGTGTTATAGTTATATAGGTAATATATAAAATCTTGGCGGTATCCTTCAGTCTCGGGGCTATCTTTCCTGCAACAGGTCCTGGAGATTCGGCCTTGTATATCTGAAATCCCCCTATTCCTAAAGCCGGCAGAAGGGCAAGAGTAAAAACAAGTATTCCCATACCGCCGATCCAGTGTGTAAATGACCTCCAGAACAGTATCCCCTGTGGTAGTGATTCAATTTCACTGAAGATAGTTGCCCCGGTAGTTGTAAATCCGGACACTATTTCAAATAGGGAATCAACATAACCCGCAACTCCAGTCAAATATAGTGGAAGAGCTCCCATCGCAGAAGCAGCAAGCCAGCCAAAGGTTACAATTGCTAGTCCATCCTTGGCAGTTATCGACTTTTCTCTTCTGTACTTGACTGAGAAGAACAAACCAATTGCTGCTGTCATCAGTATAGTCAACAGAAATGGAGTTTTATCAGGGCCATCAGTAAAAATTGCTATGAAATATGAGGGTAGCATTAAGCCTGCTTCAATGATCAGCAGGCTGCCCAGAATTCTTAGCACGATTCCATAATTCACTCAAAAATCCTCCCTTGTGTTCCTTGAAGAACATCTTTAAGCCATCGAGGTTCTCAGAAAGACAGAATACCACTATCCTGTCGTTTCCTTTTATCACAGTGTTTCCCTTTGGTATGATGACATCATTTCCTCTTACGATAGCACCTATGATCAAGCCTTTGGGTATGGCAAGCTCCTTGATCATTCTTCCAACGACAGGCAGATCCTTCTCAATTATTATTTCGGTGGCTTCAGCATTTCCACCCAGAAGTAGGGAAACTGAAACAACCTTGCCTCCTCTGATGTACTTCAGTATGCTGCTTGCAGTAATATATACAGGGTTTATAGCAGCATCTATGCTGATCCTGTCAATTATCTTGATGTAGTTGGACCTGCTTATCTTCGCTATTGCCTTTCCAACCCCTGATTGCTTAGCCATCAATGCCATCAGCAGGTTTTCTTCGTCAAAGCCTGTGACCCCTACAAAGGCATCCATAGATGACAGGTTCTCTTCCTCAAGAAGATGAATATCCGTACCATCTCCATGGATTATAAGGACATTGTCAAGTATCTCTGAAAGCTCCTGGCATCTTTCCTTATCTTGTTCGATAAGAGTAACCTGGATCTTGTTTTTAGCCAGTCTTTGAGCAAGATAGTAGCCCACGTTTCCTCCACCGAGTATCATGACACTGCTGACAAGCTTGCGCCTGTAATCCTCACCAAGCCTGTGGCTGAAACGCTCGATCTCCTTTGTATTACCGATTATGTGGATCACATCATCTGATTCCAATACAGTGGAGCCATTGGGAATCAAAATTTCTCCCTTTCTTGTAACGGCGGCTATAAGAAGGGCGTCCAAGCCTTCAATATCCATGATCTTTTTGTCAACGAATTCCTCGTGATTTCCTATATTGAAATCTATGAGCTGAACCTTGCCGCTGGCAAACTCGTCGGTATAAAAGCTGTAGCTCTTAAGGAGGTATTTTTCCATTGCCAGAGCAGTCGCAAGATCTGGGTTGATTATGTGATCTATTCCAAGCTCTGCTTTAATAAAATCGATCTGCTGCATATATTCAGGATTTCTTATCCTCGCAATTGTCTGTTTGCACCCCAGTTTCTTGGCGAGAGTGCAAATAAGTGTATTGGTCTCGTCATTTTCAGTAGTACCTACTAACAGGTCATACTCTTCGATGTTAAGTTCTCTCATCATTTTTATATCGATCCCGTTTGCAGTTACTGTCAGCACGTCCAGATGCTCGTTCAACCTTTCAAGGACCTTTGTATTGCTGTCCATTACCGTGACGTCGATATTCTCAGCGACAAAGAATTCTGCAAGCTTGGCTCCCAGCTTCCCTGCACCTACTATCATGGCCTTCATAGTCACACCTCTTCTTTTATTTCAGCTAATGGTCGCATAATATGCGGATACTGCTTATTCTATTATAATTCAGCAGCGATTTCAACTTAAGTATACAACATTGTCAGTGTTATTGCCATATTCATCTAAATCACCAATTTGAATCATATCATGTCATCTAGTACGGAGCAGAAGTTTGTGTGTTATAATGTTTAGTTTCTTGCGGCTCCTTCTGCGAGGAGCATAATCATTGAAGCCCTCCATGGCTGTGCAAAGGACCGTATAAAACGGTCCTTTGCTATTTTCTGTATGCAATTATGTTAGGTGCAGTAAAGTAATTGGACACACCTGAGATTATATTATCCTTGCTAAGCCTTGTGTATAACCCTGCATAGCTTTCGTTGTATGAGAATAACCCTACTATAGCCTTGAACTCCTCAATTGAAAACCCGGATTCATTAGCCACAAGAAAACTTCTTTTTGGGGGATCGACAAACTCCTGGAACAAATAGTCTCTGTTAAAGGCCTCTCTTACGACCCTTTCCCAGGATCCCTGGCTGTTATCCTTCCCCACAAAGACTCCCTGTGATGCATTCATATCCATCGGCTTAATGATGTAATTATCCTTGTTCATAATTACCTCACTTAGAACACTTTCATCTCCGCTCAGAACTCCGGTAAATGGGATATGCTTCTTGATAAATATTCTTTCCTCTTCAGTTAAAAACTCCTGAGTATCTTCGTCGTGAAGCTTCTTGAAGAAAAGTTTATTATGAATGATCTGGCTTCTGATTGTGCCAATGGTGCACATGGCATCCGCCATATAGGCTTCAATGAAGTCAGGTATCTCTTCAGCTTTTTGAATCAGCTCAAAGGTCACTATCCTTCTGTATATCAAATCGATTTTGTAATCCTCTTTGAAAAGTGATCCTTCTCTAAACACAAGCTCCCGTGGATCTGCTATGATGCATTTTAAGCCAAGTCTTTTGTAAGCGTTTTGGAACTCAATAAATTCTGCCGAAGTGCCGCTTTCAGTGAAATCAACTATAGCTACATTAGGATCGTGGTCCCTGCCCTTCCACCTTCTATACAGCTTAAGGCTTTCTCTGACCCAGGAATCAATAAGCTCCCTGTTCTCCAGAGAATATTCTTCCCCAAATTCCTTTAAAGCCTTCGATCCAAGTAAGATCCTTGCCAGAGTATTGTCCTCGTTCATAGCCGAAGAGCCGTCAGTATTTAGCTCACAGAACTTATAATCCCCAATATCATTGAAGAATATGTCGAATCTGCCAATTGGCGCATGGATCCCGTATTTATTTTCTCTAAGGATCATATCTTCTATGAACCTGGGATACCCAAAGCTTTTCCTATACTCCGGATCCACTATGAACCTATCAGTTACCTTATTTCCAATGGCGGTTATCCAATTTATGATATCCTCGAAATACTCCTCTTCCTCCAAGGAGAAAAACATCGGGTTGAAAAGAAAAGGTACTGGCTTACCCTTATACTTTGCGTTGGAATTTGCTACTCTCTTAACAGTCTCTTTGTAATCCTCCATGTAGGATCCTTGGTTTCTTAAAACCTTCTCATGGTAGCTTCTGTTGATATCAGTACCCTTCAAAATATCACCTCCTGAGAACTGCCCAATCTATTGCATTTCTCCTGTTTCCTTCTTTATACAGTTCCTTAGTAAGAAGGTAAGGATTCTTTCCCTCCTCCAAAAGCTTTTCCAGAGGCTCAATGTATCCAGCCTCATCATTCAGAACATTTTTTGACAGCTGTATCATCCACTTGCCTATATCAAGGATCGTTCTGCCATTTAGTCTTGCTTCCATGCCTTTTTCAAGGAGCTCCAGCTTCGAAGAGATTATGTCCTCTGCCTTGATGGACTTTGAGAAATCGTAAAGCTCATTAAGATTGGATTCGCTGTAGAATAGACCCTTAACTAGAGCTACAGCAGCTAAATTCAGTGGATAGGGTATCGAGTCCATCATCCTTATCTCAATATACCTCTTTGTTCTCGCATCCGGGAAAAACATGGTCATTAGATGCTCGAGCTCTTCAGCACTTGTAGAATCGGGATCCAGGATATCCGATATCCTGGCTTTGCCAGTCGGTATTATCTCACCTTTTCTTATTGTGAAAATTGGTGGTCTGTCAAGTAGATAACTTGCGTACCCCGAATAAGAGAAATCGTCCTCCAATGCTTCCTTTACAGTACCAGCTCTGTCATTATCACAATTCATCCACACATAGGCTCTGAGGTTATGTGTTCTGCAAGGCTCACCCTCAAAGAAAAGAGCATTCTCAAAGAGTCCATAAAAGACAGGAGCAAGAGCATTCAACACCCTGAACTTTCTGGCATAGTCTGATTCATCTGAGTAATCAATTGACACCTGGAATGCTCCGGTTCCCTTCATCATGTTATGGGCATGAGAGCCTCTCTTCTTGAAATACTCAAACATCAGGTCATACCGTTTCTTGGGAAGCAGCTTTATCTCCTCGATCCTTGTAACGGGGTGATATCCAAGCGATACCAGCATCTGTCCCTTCTTCTCCAAAACAGGCAGCAGCTCATCTAAAAATCTAAAATAGCTTTTCTCGATATCTTCTATCCTTTTCTTTGCTCCGATGCTTATCTCAAGCTGACTCCCAGGCTCAAGGGTCAGGCTTAGGTCATCCTTCTCAAGCGCCAGAAGATAATTTCCCTCATATTTACCTTCCCAGCCGCCATTCATGATATCCTTCAATGTGGATTCAACGCCAGCATCTCCATAATAAGATACTGTTTTCAAGGTATCCTTCCAAACTACAAAGTGTTCAATCTCGACTCCCAGTTTGAAATTTTCAACCGCTTTCTCGCCGCTTCTAATTAGATCTGTTATCATTTTTATTTGCCTGTTTTTGTCCATAACGCATCTCCTATGCTAAAAGTCAATATCAAGTATAATTCTGCATTTTGTATCTTCTATTTCACTCTCTATGAGGTTTTCCAGCTCTTTTCGAACATCCTCATGGGTTTTCCCCTTTTCAAGCTTATCAGCCCTTACTACAGCGTGAAATTCGATAAGCGTTGCCTCATTATTGTCTGAAATGTGAAAATCATGGATAGACTTGACTCTTTCATCCTCCTTGATTATCCTTTTCACTCTATTTCTAAGCTCATACCTCTCCTTTGTCTCGGTTCCCAGGGGGTCCATATGGATGACGAGAGTAAGGTCATATCTCTCACCGATCTCTCTTTCAGCCTTATCAATGACCTCATGGATAGTGACAGCGTCGATATTACCCGGGAACTCGACGTCAATCGTAGCCATAGACCTTCCTGCACCATATGAATGAACTATCAGGTCATGAGCACCTGTGATAAAATCATAGGTCATGATGTCGTCATAAATTGCATCTGTAATTTCCTCAGGAGGTGCCTCCCCCAATAGAGGACTTACAGTTTCCCTTACCAAGGAATATCCTGCATATATTATGAAAAGTGAAACTACGAGCCCAACAAATCCATCAACTGGAAGGTCTGTAAACTGACCTGCTACGATTGAAAGTACCACTACAGAGGTTATCAATACATCTCCCAGTGCATCCGTAGCTGTAGCCTTGAGACCTGATGAATTTATCTTATTTCCAAGATCCCTGTTGAATACGCTCAACCATACTTTGAATAGAATGGAAATACCCAAAATCATAAAAGGGATAAGCTGAAATTCAACTGGTTCAGGATCAATAATTCTTTCATAGGAGGATTTGATAAATTGAAGTCCCACCAAAATAACCATAAAAGCTACTATCAGTGCAGAAACATACTCCATCCTTCCATGCCCGTAAGGGTGTTCCTTATCAGCCGGTATATTTGAAAGCTTGAATCCAAGCAAAGTAACAACCGAGGAGGCTGAGTCCGTAAGATTGTTGACCCCATCAGCTATAACACCGATAGAGGATATTAGTATTCCTATAGAAAGCTTTGTCAAAGCAAGGATGAGGTTGATCACGATCCCCACAGTGCCTGCAAGATATCCCACCTTCAGCCTTACATGCCTGTTTCCATAGTCCCTGCTGTCCTTTAATGCAAGAGATAGCAACCACTTAGTCATAGCCTCAACTCCAATATGGATTCACTTCATTGTTTCTACCCATTCAAGCGCCTGTCAAAACTAAAAGCCTCGCAAACTCAGCGAGGCTTTTAAATATAACTAGTTATTCATGAACATTTCTATGTCGCTTTCAACATCCTTGATCGTTCCAATACCAAAGGTTTCAACAAGAACCTTTGCAACATTGGGAGACAGGAATGCTGGCAGAGTAGGTCCCAAGTGTATATTCTTGACTCCAAGGTATAGAAGGGCAAGCAGTACTATAACAGCCTTCTGTTCATACCATGCAATATTGTACGCTATAGGTAGCTCATTTATATCGTTGAGCTGGAATATTTCCTTGAGCTTCATTGCAATGACTGCAAGGGAATAGGAATCGTTGCATTGACCGGCATCCAGAACTCTCGGGATCCCACCGATATCACCAAGATTAAGCTTATTGTACCTGTACTTGGCACATCCTGCAGTCAGGATCACAGTATCCTTAGGAAGTGCTTCCGCGAAATCAGTGTAGTAGCTCCTTCCATTCTGTCTACCATCACAGCCTGCCATTACAAAGAATTTCTTAACGGCTCCTGATTTTACTGCATCTACAATTTTGTCAGCCAGAGCAAATACCTGGGCATGGGCGAATCCGCCTACTATTTTCCCTGTTTCTATCTCAGTTGGTGCCGGCAGTCTCTTTGCATGCTCTATTATCTCTGAAAAGTCCTTGGCCTTTCCCGCAACTCTGTCGGGGATATGCTTAAACCCAGGATACCCTGATGAACCAGTTGTATAAACCCTGTCAGCATACTCTGTCTTTGGAGGTACTATGCAATTTGTGGTAAAAAGTATTGGACCATTGAATTTTTCAAACTCCTGTCTCTGCTTCCACCATGCATTGCCATAATTACCTACGAAATGGCCATATTTCTTGAATGCCGGATAGTAATTTGCAGGCAGCATTTCTCCGTGGGTATAAACATCCACCCCGGTACCCTTTGTCTGTTCCAGCAGCTCTTCAAAGTCCTTAAGGTCATGTCCGGATACAAGTATTGCAGGGTTGCTTTTTACTCCGATATTGACCTCAGTGATCTCTGGATTGCCATAAGTGCTTGTGTTGGCTTTGTCCAGAAGAGCCATAGTAGTAACTCCATACTTTCCTGTCTCCATAACAAGTGCAATAAGCTCATCTGCAGTTAAGGAATCATCTGTTGTTGCATTAAGAGCCCTTCGAATAAACCTTGATACCTCAGGATCCTCATAGCCAAGGTTCCCGGCATGCTCAGCGTAGGCAGCCATGCCCTTCAAACCATAGATGATCAGTTCTCTCAGGGATCTTACGTCCTCATTTTCAGCTGCAAGAACTCCAACCTCCGGAGCAACAGATTTGAATACAATGTCTTCATTTGAGTCAACACTAAAGGATGCAGCATCCTTTAGGTCAGATAAGTCAATGCCCTTTTCAGAAAGCTCCTTCTTTAATGAGTCCCTTCCAGCCAAAGCTTCTTTGATTTTTGCGAAAAACCTGTCGCGATCGAAATTTGCATTTGTAATGGTCATGAACAAGCCATCGATTAGCAATCTGTCCAATCCTGCAACCACTATGCCTGCATCATCGGCCTTTACTCCTACCTGTGATAAGCCCTTCAATGCATATATCATAAGGTCTTGCAGATTTGCTACATCACTAGTCTTGCCGCATACACCCACCTGAGTACATCCCTTACCATTCAGTGCTTCCTGACACTGGAAGCAAAACATCTTTCTGTCAGTCATATTTAAGCCGTCCTCCTATATATCGTTAATATTTATACAAAACTCACAAGCTCTATTATATTTGGACAGCCGAGATTTTGCCGTAACATATGTTACCAAACAATAAATAATTGAAAGGAGAAATCGAAAGTTAAAGGCTGATTATTATGAGGACACTCCCTGGCCAAGTAGCCGTGAGTGGTCCGCAAAAACAATCAGCCTTTAATCTAGACTAAGTACTAATAATTCTTACCTGCAGCCTTTATCCTTTCAGGGTACGCAACCGAGCATGGGGTTACGCCATACACCATATCACAGCTGGGGCATTTGCTCTCAAGGTGAGTCATCTCAAACTCATTTCCGCACTCTATACATGTTATTAAAATACCTGGCGGCATAGGTCTTGTATTGAAACCCATAGCTCTTATCTTATCCACTACTGCCTTCCCGCTCCCGAAGCTTCCTGTACATCCATCGTGCATTATATCTTCCTCACTTTCATTGTTAATTTATGGTCTGAACTAATATAAATCATTTAATTGTGAATTGTGAAATGTTAATTGTTAATTGCATTTAATACCTCTCCCTGTCTCAGACTGGTCCTCATGGACTGGATAAAGCTATCCATCTTTTCCAGCTCAACAAGGATATTCTTCTCTTCATCGCTTGTTTCAATTATCGAAGCTATTCCCCCATTTTTTATTATGATCCTCTTGTCTGCAATAAGGGCAAGTGTGGGATCATGGGTCGCCATTAGGACTATCTTGTCCTCGCTTACGAGTAAATCCAAAGCTTTTCTTCTGTCAATGCCTGCATTCTCAATTTCATCTATGAGAACGATCGGCGATGTACTTAGAATTGCAGTATCTGCAATCATGAGAGCTCTCGACTGCCCACCGCTCAATGCGGTTACAGGAGTTTCCGGATCAAACTTTTCTCCTGCAAGGCTATTTGCAGCCTGAATGATCCTGTGGATCGTACCCTCAATATCAACTACCATCCTGCTCTCAGCATGAAGCTGCAAAAACTCCAATACAGTAAGGTCCATTACGAAGTTCATGTTTTGAGACAGCTGTGCAACAAGCTTGTTGTTTGAAGAAAACCTCCATTTTCGGTCCGGCAACTCTCCATTAATAAGTATGCTTCTACCTGTAGGGGTATCACTTTGGGCGGTCCATTCAATGTCTGCCAGAAGCCTTGATTTCCCCGAGCCGGTAGGTCCGACTATAGATATGATTTCTGAGGTCTTTATGGTTAGCTCATCAAACCCCTCAGGGGTTCCTGACTTATCCCTGCCAGGTAATATGGTAAGGGTCCTGACCCTTGTTTCCTCCTTGATACCTAGAAAGCTTTTCATCTGTTCTATGAATGTCTCCAGGCTTTCCATCAAACCTGCTTTATCCATAGCAAGGTTTTCAATCTCCTCAGGAGAGAATTCATCGAGGATCTCCTCCAGAGTCATATTTTCTTTTCCTTCAGGATCCAGCTTATTCTCTATCATCCACCCCATCGCGAATGGGTAGCTTTCAATCAGTTTTCCAACCTTGGTTTTTCTATGCATGATCATCACCCAGCTCGATCTTTCTTACGTTACCCATCTGATAAGCTTCTCCGATCCTTGTTTCTCCGAGGCAATAGGAGCAAAGTGCAGAAGGCATTGGGTACCTAAGCTCCATCCCCTGAACTGTTTCAAGCTGATTATCCTCATTATAAAGGAGAGTACTTAGCTCGTACGCCCCCTGGCCTGTTAGACCGTTGATGTGCATTATAGTTGCCTTTGGGTTTACCGAGTTTACCTTTGATGAGAAAACCTCTCTCTCTGCCTGAGACACTATATCTCCCTTGGTAATGACCACGATATCAGCAGCCTTAAGCATAGGTCCGATCTTCTTGGGAGTGTTTATTCCCGAAAGGTTGTCTATTACACATACGCCCTTGATCTCTCTTATATATGGCGAGCATCTGTTACACAGCCCTGCGGATTCGGTCACTAAAAGGTCAAGTCCCGACTTCACTCCCCATTGGACCACCTCCTCAATATTCGAGGCAAAGTAGTGGTCAGGGCATAGAGCTCCTGAAAGCCCTTTTTTTACAGGAATACCTGCCTTTTCATAGAGTATGTCGTCATCTGTTGAAAGACAGTCAAACTTTACTACGCCTACCTTAAGATCTCTCTTTCTCATTGATTCTATTGTCTTTAGGATAATACTTGTCTTCCCTGAGGAAGGCGGTCCCGAGAATATTACAAGATTCATCTCTTCACTCCTGACTCATCATAGAATAGGTCCATGCAGTATCTTATCAAGGCTCCCAGGTCTTCGTGGGTATTTATAAAATCCCATCCTAGCCATAGAAAGCTTTGACCTTCCTTTAAGCCGTTTTCCACATCCGGGTGTGTTGAGGGGAATTTACCATTCGTCGCCAATAGCTGGCCTACCTCTGGAGACAGCAGGTAATCAACTATGGGCTTAACCCTATCCTCAGATGTCTTCTTAGTCAACAGGAATATTGGACTTGCAATTGCACCTTCCTTAGGCCATACAGGCTTTAGAGGACTTTCCTCCCTGACCATTCCTGCAAATAAATAGGGCATTACAGTGACAGTGGGTATCCCAGAAGCTGTATTTCTTATATTTGACTTAACCATTTCAGCCGGAGTCATGCTTCTCATATGTGCACGACCGAGCTTTCTTACTCCATCCTCACCAAACTCCTTATATATAGTAAGAAGCAAAGCATTGAAAAGGTCAAAGTCATTTAATGGAAGTGATATGGACCTTTCAAACTCAGCTGAAAGCAGTTCCTCCCAGGATTCAGGCTTTTTTCTGCCATTGAGCTCCTCGGTATTTACCAGAAATACAGCCGGAACCACTGAAAACACTGTATATTGTCCCTGAGGATCCTTAAGAGATAACCTCTCGTTGTCCAGATCCCTGTTCAATCGCTCGAATCCGGAGAGATCCTTAAATACTCCCTGCTTCTTAAATCTTCCCATAAGCTTTTCGTCAAAGAACAGGTCGAAGCCTGCAGACATGAATAGATCCGCCAACTGATCAGCATCCGAGTTTTCAATCTCGCTTCGTATCCAGTCTACTCCTATATTGGCAGCCTTAAGCTCGTAATCTATTTTTGTTCCCAGACTTTCCTCATGCTCCTTGATCCACTTGGAAAAGCTTTCCATTAATGGTATCCTTACGGGGCAAGGAAGGACTCCCAGCATCCTGGTTTCTCCCTCCGAGTCCTTTAGAGAGTCGTTAAGTCCTATATCCACACTCTCTCTTGTTTGACGTATAGTCTCAACAAGCTTGTTTTCGAATATCTCAAGATTCACCTTCTTAGTCTTGCATGCCATTTCCAGTGATATGGTCTTTCCCATGATCTTTCTCATGGCCTCATTCTTAAGGTGCTCAAAGCCATTGGCAGCGAATACATCCAGCGTCTCAGGATATCTTTCTGTTATATCAAATACCTTTTCAGTCACGTCGAAATATTTATTCAAAATAATCCTCCCTCCATCAATCCACCCTATATGATATTACATTATATATCAAATTTCGGTAACAAATGTTACCAAAGGAAATGTATAAAAAAAATAGACCTTTAGGCCTATTTTCTTGTTATCTCAACTCTCCAAATCTCTGGACCCTCTTCAAGGTACTTCCACTCAAACTGTCCTTCGTTTTCAGCCAGCAATTGATAGTGAAGCGGTCTTGGATCATGGTCATTGATTATTTCCATCTTTTCGCCGCTTTCCAGGCTGTAGAACATATCAAATATCCTGACATGCTTTTCTCTCGGCTCTATTGGTCTTACGTCTATTACATTTTTCATTGTATCCCTCCATTCTGACGGATAGATACCCTTAAATATTTAACGTAATCAGTAAATTATATCAAATTAGCAATGAAGGTTATCGCACCTCCAGCTGCGATAAGCCATACTGTATTTATCTTAAACCTCATTATTCCTATCATCGATCCAACAAATATTAATGCAGTAATTGGCCCTACTATAGAAGCTCCCCCCAGCTTGACGCTCACCACTGCCATTAAGACCAGGGATGCGATATTTATACCGTCAAGTGCAGCTGAAAGCCATTTTGAAGCTCTCATTTTGGGGATTATTGGTTTTATAAATGATGATATTACAAATGCCGGAAGAAATATTCCTATTGTAGCTGCTATGGCTCCAGGTATTCCTCCCAGAACATAGCCTATAAAGGTAGCTGTAGTAAACACAGGACCTGGTGTAAACTGACCGACTGCGACAGCATCGAGGATCTGCTGGCTTGTTAGTACACCCAGTTTCTCAACAAACTCCGCCTCAAGGAAAGCCAGAAGCACGTAGCCGCTTCCATAGAGGACACTTCCGATTTTTAGAAATGTAAGGAATATTATGGGTATAGCCAACGAATTTGTCCTATTGAGAAAGCTCCCTCTATTCTTTATAAGGAGCATCATAAGACCTGCTGTGAACAGCAAAGGTATCTCTCCCACTCCCAGCAAGATATAGATGGCGGCAATTACAATACCAAACATGAGTGAAAGCTTATCCTTTACTGCAGATCTAAACAGCCTGTAAAGAGCATGTACTATAACTGCCATTATTGCTGCCTTGACTCCTTCAAGCACAGTTGCAAGTTGAGGAAGTGTTCCGTAGTCTACATAGAGATACGCAAATGCCATAACAATAAGCATTGCAGGCAGTATGAAGGCTGCACCTGCATTATACAGACCCAATAAGCCTCCTCTTTCATAACCCACCAGCATGATCATCTCTGTGGAGTTCGGCCCTGGGATCAAATTGGTCGTCCCCATGAAATCCAGAAACTTCTCTCTGCTAAGCCAGTTTTTCTTTTTTATTGTCTCCTCCTCAAGCATGGCAATATGTGCTGCAGGTCCTCCGAATGCCAGAAATCCAAGCTTTGAGAAGGTCTTCGTTATTTCCTTTTGTCTTTCACGTTTCTCTTTTTTATCAAGGTCTTTGTATTCTCTGTTATCCATAAATTCACCTCCGTCGATTGATACCCCCTGAAGGTAAAAGCCAAACCCGGAGGTTTGGCTGTAAATATCATGTATTCAGAATGTGAATGATCAAGCTGCAAATTGACTGTTGTAGAGCTCAGCATAGAAGCCTTTACTTTCCAGGAGCTCTTGATGGGTACCTTTTTCAATTATCCTGCCCTCATTCATAACAAGTATCATATCTGCATTTTTAATAGTTGAGAGTCTATGTGCAATTACAAAGCTTGTCCTCCCCCTCATAAGCTGATCCATACCCTTTTGTATAAGCACCTCGGTACGGGTATCTACGCTTGAGGTAGCCTCGTCAAGAATCAGTATGGAAGGATTTGCCAGTATTGCTCTTGCAATTGTCAGGAGCTGTTTTTGTCCCTGAGAGATATTTGAGGCCTCTTCGTTCAATATAGTATCGTACCCCTGGGGCAGAGTCCTAATAAAATGGTCAGCCTGTGCCAGCCTGGCTGCCTCTATGATTTCCTCCGGTGTTGCTCCCTCTCTTCCATAAGCAATATTGTCCCAGATCGTTCCATTAAAAAGCCAGGTATCCTGAAGAACCATCCCGAATCTCTCACGTAGCTGGTGCCTTGTCATATCTCTTGTTGAAACACCGTCAATTGTTATTTTTCCACCATCGATTTCGTAGAATCTCATGAGCAGATTTACCAGAGTTGTCTTTCCGGCACCTGTGGGTCCAACTATTGCTACAGTATCACCGCAGCAGGCTTCAAGGCTAAGCTCCTCCATAAGCGGCTTGTCCTTGGTGTAGCCAAAGGTAACCTCCTCAAATCTTACATCTGATCTTTCTGAATTCGAGTAGCTTGGCTCAGCAGGATCCAGATCCTCTTCCTTCTCGTCCAGAAGCTCAAACACCCTTTCCGCTGATGCGATTGTTGACTGGAAGGTATTTATGATCTCAGCCAACTGCATGATTGGCTGATTGAATTGCCTTGAATACTGGATGAATGCCTGGACGTCACCAATGGGAAGGGTACCTCTTATTACGAGTATACCCCCAAGGACTGCCACAACAATATAGCCAAGACTGTTGACCAACTGCATAAGAGGCATGATTATTCCGGTTATGAACTGTGATTTCCATCCATGCTCATAAAGCTCCCTGTTTATCCTTTCGAACTCCTGGATCGCCTTAGACTCATTACCATAGGCCTTAACAGTTGAATGACCGGAGAATGTCTCCTCTATATGGCCATTTATGTCCCCAAGGCTCTTAGCCTGGGCGGCGAAGTACTTTTGTGATATTCTGGCAATGTTCTTAGTCAAAAGAATGCTAAGCGGTATTGTAATCAAGGTGGCCAGAGTAATTACAGGGCTTATAATTAGCATCATGACCAAAATCCCAATAAGTGTTATTACTGCAGTTACGGCCTGGGTAACACTTTGCTGAAGGGTTGAACTGATTGTATCCACGTCGTTTGATACCCTGCTTAATATCTCTCCTGTAGTCTTGGAATCAAAAAAGCTCAAGGGTAATCTGTGGAGCTTTTCATTGATCTCCTTTCTCAGGTCATAAACCAGCTTCTGAGAAATATCGGCCATGATAAACTGCTGAGCATAACCAAATATACCTGATGCCAGATACAATCCACCAAGGACCAGGAGGATCCTTGAAATATAAGACCTGTCTATGGTGACGGCTGCACTTGAAATCCCCTCATAAAGGTGTGTGGTTATGAAACCCATGACTCGGGGGCTTATTATGGAAAAAATTGTCGATAGTATTGAAAAGGCTGCTACAGCAAGCATAAGAAAATTGTAGGGCTTAAGGTACTTGAGGAGTCTTTTTAGTGTGCCCTTAAAATCCTTAGCCTTTTCCGGAGGTCGCGTCATTCCACTTCCCGGAGGACCTCCCCTGCCAATCATTTGCCTTGGGCTTCTTTCTCTTCTCTCTTCACTCATTGTATCGCCTCCTCACCAAGCTGCGACAGAACGATTTCCTTGTAAACCTGGCAACTTTCTATAAGCTCTCTGTGTGTACCTTGTCCTGATATCCTGCCGTTATCGAGAACTATTATATTCTCAGCATCCTTTATAGTGCTAACCCTCTGTGCAACAACTATTACTGCTGAATCCGCCGTGTAGGGCTTCAGAGCATCTCTCAGTCTTTTATCTGTACTAAAGTCAAGAGCTGAAAAACTGTCGTCAAACAAGTAAAACTCAGGCTTTCTCACAAGAGCTCTTGCGATTGCAAGCCTTTGCTTCTGTCCCCCCGAAAGGTTCCTGCCTCCCTGGGCAAGCACATAATCAAGCCCTTCCTCTTTTTCTGAAACGAAATCCCAGGCTTGTGCAATTTTCAGTGACTCAACTATCTCTTCATCAGTTGCATCTTCTTTACCGAATGTTATGTTTTCTCTGATGGTACCGGTAAAAAGAACTGCTTTCTGTGATATAAGACCAAACCGGCTTCTAAGCTCCTCTTGATGGATCGTTTTTATATCAGCTCCATTTATAAGTATCCTCCCTCCGGTAGGATCGTAGAAACGCATCAGGAGGTTTAGTATTGTAGTCTTCCCTGACCCGGTTCCTCCAATAATCGCGGTGGTTTCACCCATTTTAGTCGCGAAAGCTATATCTTCTACTGCAGGTGTAGACGCATCCTGGTACTTGAAGGCAACATCATCCAGACGCAGTTCACCCCTGATGGAATTATCCTCGATACTTTGGGAGCCATCAATAATATCGCTCTCCATATCGAGAACCTCATTTATCCTCTCAGCTGATGCACTCGCCCTTGGCAGCATGACGAATATCATTGACACCATTATGAGAGAAAACATTATTTGTGATACGTACTGAATAAAAGCCATCAGTTCCCCAACCTCAAGTCCTCTTATCTCGATAAGGCTGCTGCCATACCAGATAACTCCAACTAGTGTGAAGTTGAGTACCACATTAAGGATTGGCATCATTAGAGCCATTATCCTCCCAACCTTCAGTGCTGCTTCCGTAAGATCCCTGTTAGCCTGGTTAAATCTCTTCTTTTCATAATCAGTCTTATTGAAGGCCTTGATTACCCTTATACCTGTAAGGGATTCTCTAAGTACTCTATTCAAGTCGTCTATCTTCTTCTGGATCTCCTTAAACAATGGAAATCCCTTTACACCAATTATCCAGATAACAACCACAAGGACTGGTGCTGATATCAATAGAACCTTGGACAGCTCAAGATTCGTAGACGTTGCCATTATGATGCCTCCAATCATCATAAAGGGCGCTCTTATCATCATCCTCATGGACATTATGGTTATATTCTGCATTTGGCTGACGTCGTTGGTGGTACGTGTTATCAACGATGAAGTTCCCATTTTATCTATTTCATTAAGCGAAAAGCTCTCCACAGTCTTAAACACATCGCTCCTTAGATCCCTTCCAAAAGCAACTGCTGCCTTGGAAGACATATATCTTGAGATCACAGTGGCTGCAGTTCCGAGAATCGCTATGGCTAACATGACCCCGCCTGTATTGTAGATATATTTAAGATCACCTGTGGCAACGCCTCTGTCTACGATATTCCCCATAAGTCTTGGGAGCAATAGCTCGGAAAAAACACCCGCAAGTGTAAGTATAAGGACCCCTGCAACCTGAAGGGCATAGGGTTTTAAATATCTCATCAGTCTAATCATTTGTTCATCTCCTTTTGGATATAAATCCTAATTAATATTACCACAAAGGGGTATAATAATAAATAGATTGCAGAAATGGCTGATGGTTATCGAAGTGAGGAGGTTTACATGAAGCTGTCAATAGGAGGCACTATAGAAAAATTAAGACGTAACAAAGGACTGTCCCACCAGCAGCTTGCCAACGCTTTAGGTGTGACTCCTGATACGGTTGAGAAGTGGGAGATAAATGCAGCATACCCGGACATTACCCTTCTTTCGCCTATTGCAAGATTGCTTGGCACTACTCTGGATGCCCTGCTTATGTTTGAGACTGATCTTAATCCGGACGATGTGACCAATATTTACAAGGTTTGCGCCGAGAAATTTGAAACCAGCACATATGAGGAGGCGCTGGAGGTCTGTGATAACTATCTCAAGGAGTACCCGAACAGCCTTTTCCTGAAGTTCAGGATGGGAAGCCTTTTACAGGAATACATCCAGATGGCCGAGACGGAAGAACAGGCTAACGATGTCCTTGACAAATCCATCTCGCTTTTGGAGGAGTCATCTCTGATCGACGACCTTGAGGTGAAGCAGGCATCATTATACGTACTAAGCAGTCTTTATACAATGAGAGAGGAATATGACAAGGCTATTGAAATACTTAACACCCTTCCTAAGGTTAGCGTAAATACCGATTTTATGCTTTCCACTATTTACTCAATCACCGGTGACAGGGAGAGGGCGAAGGCTATCGAGCAGGAAAGCCTGTTCAACAATATCAATAATTCGATAATCTCACTGGCAAGCCTTTGGGGAACCGCCCTCAAGGAAAGGGATTTTGAGATGTCGATGGAACTTGCCACCCTTCAGAGGAAGCTTATTTCGGACTATATGCTGGAAGGCTACCTGTTGGGGAACAACCTTTTAATGTTTGCCGATATCTATGCAGTGCGTGGAGATGTAAACAGGACTCTGGATTATATTGAGAAGTATGCGGATTGGGCTCTAAATATCGATGAAGAATCTCTTGATCTTACAAATAACAGGTACTTTTTCCTTGTGGAGAATCTAACTCCAACAATGAGCTTCGATTATCAAAAACAGAGCTTTATAAATGCAGTTGTCAAGAACTCGGATTATGACTTCGTTAAGTATACAGAAAGATACAAAAGGATAATCAGCAGACTTATCTAAGCAAGTCTTTAATCCCAGAAAACAGGGGGTACCTATGGACCCAATAATACTTAAATCTGCCCAGCTAAGCGAGAGAGCAAAATACAGGATAATATCCCTGTATTCTTTCTCAGTTGCCTTTGCCGGGCTCTTTTTTAATCCTCCTGAGGAGATCGCGTCAGGACTTTGGAGTATAATGACATCGCCAAGCATTCTGCTTTCCGACTATTTCATTATCGGAAACATAGGTGCTTCACTTCTAAATAGTGGCTTACTTATGCTGCTTGCGATTTTTGTAGCATCCAGAAGCAAGTCTCTAATGAATGGACCTATAATAGCCGCTGTATTTACCATTGGAGGTTTCGCACTCTTCGGGAAGAATCTTTACAATACCTTAAGTATAGTTCTTGGAGTATATCTCCACAGCAGAATGAACAAGGATCACTTTGGAAAGTACATAATAATCGCCTATTTTGGAACCGCCCTGGCACCTCTCGTAAGCCAGGTAAGCTTTGGCTTTGGTCTACCTCCCCTGATAGGTGTATTGGCAGGTAACCTGTTCGGCATAGGAATAGGGTTGCTTCTGCCGCCGCTTGCCAGCAGCTTCGTCAGGTTCCATCAGGGCTTCAACCTTTACAACGTTGGATTTACAGCAGGGATAACAGGTATGCTCTTCATGTCCATTTTCAGGACGCTGGGGTACGATAACAAAGGACCCTTAGGTACTTATCAGGAATTCAATCCATTCCTACTGGGGTTTTTCTCCTTGATGTTCATTTCGATGATATTTATAAAATATAGAGCATCAGACAAGCCAATAGGATATTACAAAAGCATTTTGTCTCATCCCGGGCGACTTGTTACTGACTTTGTTTCACTAAACGGCTTTGGATTCACCTTATTTAATATGGGAATACTTGGCTTGGTGGGTATCATCTATGTCTATGCAGTCGGCGGAGTATTGAATGGCCCAGTTATTGGAGGTATATTTACGCTTGTGGGCTTTGGTGCTTTTGGTAAGCATCCAAGGAATTCGATCCCTGTTATGGCTGGAGTCTTTCTGACAGCTTTGGTTTTTGGAGATGGCCCCGGTTCAACAGGTGCGATACTTACAGCCCTTTTCTCTACAGCCCTCGCTCCCATTGCAGGTCAGTACGGTCCGATCGCAGGCTTGGTCGCTGGGTTTATCCATATGTCTATAGTTAGCAATACAGCATATTTACACGGAGGGATGAATCTCTACAACAATGGCTTCACTGCGGGCTTTGTTGCAGCAATTCTTGTGCCTGTGATTGAGGCCTACAGAAAGGAGAATGAGAATGAAGGATGAAAAATCAAAAATGTTGAAAATAATGAATGAGCTGGTCAGGTTTTACCTAAAATCAGGCAACCACAGTGTAAGGATAGCTTTAGATCTAACAGACCATGAGGGAATAGTTTCTCTGGAGGGCTGCTGTACGAAAATAGATGAAAAAAAGCTGGAGGATCTAAATGACATTCTAAATTCTCCGCGTAAGGATGAAGCCGAGGAATATTATTGGAATCTTGTAGGGAGTAATGATTTCTCAGAGATCCATCTGCTGGGTTCTCTCGTAAATGAGGGTGAGGTCAAATATGATGGAAATGTTCTAAAAATGAGAGTTAAAAGGTACTTTTAAAAAATCCGGTGACTTCCCTGAAAAAGGGTATCACCGGATAATTATTGCTTTTCGATACCTTCAATAATCCCATCGAGATTATCAAAGAAATAAATGGCGTTAGGTCCATCCAGGTTCATTGAATCCTTGTTGAGCTCACCCAGGTAGCTTTTCAATACTGCAGCAGTCCATGATCCTGGGAAATCCTCAATGATCTTTTCGTATATCCTTTGGACTTCCTGGGACAGTCTGCTCTCTCCTTCCTCAGCGTAAATATACTGGTTCCCGAGTCCTTCGATACCCATTTTGACGTATACCCTGTATAGTTCTTCGATCCTGTCCCTTGTTTTTCCCTCAGGGTAACGCTTTATATGGTCCTCAGCTTCCAATGCCCTCTTAAGTATCTCGTCTACTGGCTTTATAGTTGATTCCCCATCCGTTGTCTGGTCGACCGCCTCATTTTCCCATATTCTGAAATAGCTTTTCAGCTCATCGGAGGCATACTGCAGATAAGGCGAAACCTTTTCAAGTATCCCCTTCGTATCATATCCCTTTACCGAAAGGTGGTTTTCAAGCTGGATAAGCATCTCATCCACCCTCTTCTCATCCAGGCCCTGGACATTTTCCTTAAGAAAGCTAAGTATCTTATCCTCACTTGCACGTTGCTGGATGTATTCATAGTATTCCTTAAGCACCTTGACCTGCTCCTGCTCCTCAAGCTTATCAACCACTATATCCACAACTGCATCCTTTAGTTTTTCCGTATCCACTGAATCCTTTATTTCCTGAGGTACCTTGTTACAGCCTGACAATAAAATTGAAAATACCATGAGAAAAATCAACATTCTTTTCATGCTACCACTCCCTTAATGAAATTATACCTTCTTTTGAGACTTTTAGTGTTACATTATAGTTACAGCGGAAAATGGTTTCGTTTTCCCAAATATATTTTCCAGGATAAGGTTTTCCACTGATTGACAGCTTTTGATCCCGCATATATAATCATTTTCAATATATTCAATTTTTTCACCCATCTCCAACTTGGAGGCGGTTTTTTATACCCTAAGACTTTTATAGCATAAAGTCAAAAATTAATTCAGGAGGTATTATAATGGATAGTTTATTGGCATTAGTAATCGTTTTGGTAGCTTTCGCTGTAGGTGATTTAATATCCTATAAAACGAAATCTATCGTATCCATGATGTTTGTGGCATCTGTAATTTTTCTTATCGGTTTTTGGATGGGAATACCTGCAACTTTATTTGCAGATGCTCAGTTGACAGGCTTTGGGGCTCTGATGATCGGACTGTTGATAACACATATGGGGACTCTGCTCAGTATTGAGGATCTTAAGAAGCAGTGGAAAACAGTACTTATAGCGCTGGCAGCCGTAGTTGGGATCGGAATTTTCCTGTTTGTTGTTGGAACTCCGATAATCGGAAGAGAGTATGCAGTTGCGTCAGCACCACCAATAGCAGGCGGGGTCGTTGCTGCAATCATAATGGGCGAAGGTGCAACAGCTAAAGGTCTGGATGCAATAGCGGTATTTGTAACACTATTAGTGGTAGTTCAAGGCTTCTTTGGATACCCGGTAGCATCCTTTATGCTTAACAGGGAAGCGAAGAAACTTTTAAAGGTATTCCACGAAAACAATGGCAAAGCCTCAGAGGTTGAAACCAAGGCAGCTGTTGAGCCTAAGCAGGAAAGAAAGAAGCTTATACCACCGTTATCAAAGGATCTTCAGACTACATACATCTTATTGGCTAAGCTTGCTATAATGGCTTTCGTGAGCTTTAAGCTTGCCGCTCTTACAAATGATGTCGTGCACAAATATGTAATGTGTCTGTTTGTAGGTGTTGCAGCAAGAGAAATTGGCTTCCTTGAGGAGGCAGTCATGACTAAGGCAAATGCCTTCGGCCTTGCTATGGTTGCATTGATGGCAGTTATATTTGGAAACCTTGCAAAGGCTACTCCTGAAATGCTTGCATCCATACTTTTCCCATTGATCGCAAGCTTAGTTCTAGGGGTAATAGGTATCTCGATCTTTTCGGCTATTGCTGGAAAGCTTCTTGGATATTCCATGGAGATGTCCATAGCTATAGGTGCGTCAGCGCTCTTCGGCTTCCCTGGAACCTTCATAATCAGTAATGAGGTTGCGAACGCTAATGGAAAGACCGAGGAGGAAAGAGGAGCGATCCTCCATGAAATAATGCCTAAGATGCTTGTTTCAGGCTTTGTAACAGTTACTATAGCATCGGTAGTTCTTGCTGGTGTTATGGTTAAATTGATTTAATTTAATATCGGAGGTTACAGTATGACTAAAAAAATAATGTATAAAGGCTTTAAACTTATAGACGGCAACGGCGGCAAGCCTGTTGAGAATGCCTACATGGTAGTTGAGGATAAAAAAATATCGAAGCTGGGACTTTTCGTTGATCTTGATTCAACAGCAGGCTTTGAGTTGGTCGACCTTACGGGAAAGACGGTTATGCCGGGACTTATCAACTCCCATGTCCATATAGTAATGGAGCCGGCAGCTGATCCAAACTCTATTCTAATGAGTGAATCAAAGTATAAGGCTGCTATAAGGGGAGTTGCAAACCTTAAAAAGCAGCTCCAAGCTGGGACCACCTTCTTCAGAGACATGGGCGGGCTGGATTTTATCGACCTTGAGATAAGAGATGCAGTAAAGCAAGGTTTAATTGAAGGACCTGAGTTTTTGGCATCCGGAAAGGTCATTACCATGACTGGCGGTCACGGTTGGATGATGGGAAGAGAAGCTGACGGACCCGACGAGATCAGAAAAGCTGCCAGAGAACAACTGAAGGCGGGTGCCGATGTCATTAAGATAATGGCTACTGGTGGAGTTATGACCAAGGGTGTGGAGCCTGGAAGCCCTCAGCTTTCCATGGAGGAAATGAAGGCAGCCGTAGAAGAAGCAAGAAAGGCAGGAAAAAGGACTGCTACACATGCTCAGGGCACAACTGGGATAAAAAATGCGATAAGAGCTGGCTTAGATTCAATTGAGCACGGCATATTTCTTGACGACGAGGCAATACAGATGATGGTAGAAAACGGAACATTCCTGGTTCCTACGCTTGTGGCTCCATATTTCATAGTAAAATACGGAGAAGAGGCAGGTATACCAAAGTTCGCAGTAGACAAGTCCAAGTATGTTATGGAGTATCATCTGGACAGCTTCAGAAGAGCTCACGAGGCAGGAGTTAAAATTGCAATGGGTACCGACTCAGGTACACCCTTCAATAAGCATGAAGGGGCTCCTTATGAGCTAAAGATGATGGCTGAAAATGGAATGACAGCTATGGAGTCTATAGTTGCTTCAACAAAAGGAAGCGCTGAATGCCTTGGGATCGAGAAGGAATATGGAACCCTTGAAGCTGGTAAATTTGCAGACTTCCTGGTTCTGGATAATAATCCTGCTGAAGACCTGGATGCATTGTTCGATATCGGCCAGATTTACAAGCTGGGAAAAAGAGTTAAATAACCGAATACCTCCCAAATCATAACTACCGGCTTAGCCGGTAGTTTGCTCTGCCCCTATAAGGGGCTTCT
>DAIPJA010000109.1:0-6802 GCA_036770525.1 Gudongella sp.
TTTGTCTCGAGATCCCAAGGGATCTAAGATTATCCTCCAGCAGCTCCTTATTGGATCCGCTTGATTCAATTACTCTTTTGACCTCGCCGGCCATCTCAGCCATAGGATCGTAATCATCAAGATCCGGCCTGCATCTTTTACAGGGTCTGAAGCCTGCTGAAATTGCTTCTTCTCTTGTGTCAAATGTCAGTACGTTTTCTCTTGAGGGCTGCTTTGAGCTGCAGGAGGGCTTGCAAAATATTCCGGTTGTCTTTACTGCGTAGTAGAACATTCCATCTGCTTCCTTATTGTTGCTTATTATGGCTTCCCATTTTTCTTTGTCGTCCATTCCTGCACCTCCTCATTTGTATCGTCTACTATATACTACAGATTAATTATACGTGATTTATGGATTAATTTCTTTCTGTTTTTAAACATTCAATTTATTTTTATTGTTCCTAAAAATATTCTTGACATATTACTTATTATTACTTATTATGTATTTATAAGGAATTATTAGTAATACAAAGGAGTGATTGGTATGATTGAAACGTATTATTCAGTAGAGCAGGTTGCATCGCTTATCGATATGCATCCTAAGACGATACAAAGGTATATCAGGGAAGGAAAGCTTAAGGCTCAAAAGGTAGGGAAGGCATGGAGGGTAACCGGACATGATCTGAGTGTTTTTGTCGAAGGCACCGATGGAGTTATTGAAACGACTGCTTCACCAGGAATGCAGACAATAATCGAGGATTCCCTCAAGAAGACTAGGGTGTCTGCAGTAATAGACATACCTGTAAACAACGATGCTGAGGCTGTTCAAACCATAAACTGGGTCATAGGTCTACTGCAGGCTAAGAATCCGGAGCATGGTCATACCTCGATGACCTCTCAGTATATTATGCCCGAAAATATAATCAGGGTCATGCTTTGGGGAAATCTTCAATTTATGAGTACTGTAATGAGTGTATTAGGGGATCTAGAGAAGAATTAGGAGATGATCAAAATGACGTCTGTTTTCAAATCACCAGAGGGCAGGCAGCTTATTCTAGAGCAGTATGATAAAATCTTAAGCAGCTTTGATTTTAAGTACGCAGAACGCTACGTTGAGACATCCTATGGAAGGACATATGTGCTGGAATCCGGAACTCAGGGAAGTCCTCCGCTGCTTTTATTTCATGGATCATCCAGCAATAGCGCATCCTGGTTTGCAGATATTAGAGAGTTAAGCAAGGCTTTCAGGGTTATCTCAGTTGATCTTATAGGTGATGCAGGCCATAGTGCTGAAACAAGGCTGGATATGAAGTCTGACCATTATGCCGTATGGATCAGAGAGTTATTCGAGGGATTGGGACTAGAGAAAGCTTCAGTTATGGGTAACTCTCTCGGAGCATGGATGTGCCTTAAGTTTGCATCTGTTTATCCTGAGATGGTGGATAAAATTGTGCTTATAGCTGCATCGGGTATAGCACCTGTGAGATTATCCTTCGTGTTGCAGCTTATACTCTTCAGTCTTAGGGGCAAGAATGGCTCAGATTCCATTATGAGAATGGTTTATGGCAAGGATGAAATACCCAGAGAGGTTTTGGATTTTATGAAGGTTATATCTGAGAATTACATTCCTTACACCGGAGAAGTCCCAGTCATTGAAGATCCTGAAATGAAGAGAATAAACATGCCCCTACTTTATCTAGCCGGGGAGGATGACAGGCTTACTAATGTTCCGAAGTGCGTCAAACGCTTGAACAAGCTTTTACCTGATGCAAAAGTCCATATCATTAAGAATAATGGACATGTAATTTTTGATGTGTTGGATGTTGTAGTTCCGTTTTTGAAAAAATCATAACCAGCATTATTTATTATATGGCATATAGGTATCTAAAAACTAGAAGCCCCTCACAAGGGCTTCTAGTTTTGTATTATATACTTTCCTTCATCCTGACAAACTCTATTGCTTCCTTGCCTGTAATGTGTTCAACATCAACGGCAATTATATGCGAGGTGTTGCAGTCATGTATTTTCTCAAATTTCTCTTCCTCCGGCTGTGAGGCCGAGTATTTTTCAACGAGGTCCCTGAAAGCATTTATTCTTTCTTCGCCTTCTGCTATTCTTGCCTTGCCGAATGCTATTACGCTTCTGAAGTAAGTAGTATATTCAGCTCCTACTATTTGGTCCTCATCAACGACTGCAAAGGATACCTTCGGATTTTTCATTATTGCGTCAACCTTATGGCCAGCCTTCGCTGAATGGATATATATCTTGCCATCAGAATATGTATAGCTTACTGGGACAGCGTAGGGGTAATCCTCGTCTCCCATACATGCTAGTATGCCATTTGTACATCTTTCCATGATTGCATTAACATCCTCTGTTGAAAGCAGCTGCTTTATCCTTCTCATTTTCCTGAACATTTTCTAGTGCCCCTCTTTCATGAAATTTAGTGATCGTATTACCTCTCAATGAATCTGATCGTAGCACTCCTGAAGCGCTTTACGATAGTTTTTTCTTCGTTCAGTTCTCTCGACTCAATAAATATATTTGATATAACCTCCCACATGAATACCCAGCCGCCAATGAATATCCCTTCTGTGATTATTTTGGTTATGAACAGATCGGATTTTATTGGGTTCAGATAAGCTATTAAGAAAAATATGATCGCAAGCACAAAGTATTTAAGCTCCTCCAGTCTTTCGTGTCTACGTTTTCTAGCGTTTTTTGAGAGCATATAGTCAAATTGATGCCCTAATGCGCTTATAAGCTGCCTTTCCTTGGATTCATTCTTTAGCTCCTTTGGGATAGAAAACTCAAATATCAATGGGTACTTCCTTGGAATGTCCTCGACTGAATCCCATAGAAAATCAAGGAACTCATCCTCAATATCTCTAAGCTTAAATGGGGAAGGATCCCAGTCGTCAAACACGTCATTGTAGTCGTCCAAAGCCACAGGTATTATGAATGCCTGGTTTTCCTTGTCAAAAGCGTATCTTTCATATGTTTCCTTTTGTCTCATTTTTACACCTCGTTTACTGCACCAAATCTATTTTGACATCCTCCATGAGAAAGAGTATAACATATTCTTCGGAGGCTCTAATTTAGGCTCCTCTACTGCAAACTCTCCCTTTATTCCTTTTTCCTTAGCTGCAAGATCAAAATGTGCTGCTGCTATTCCAATGTCTATTTTCTGTATGTCGTAGGTAAAACGGTCGCTGTAGCCAGGTTCCTTAGCCTCATAAAAATGGAAGACACCTCCTCTTAGCAATATTCTCCAAGGCTGCTTGTTCGAAGCTGATGGTCCAAGGCGCAGCATTTCAAGTGGAAAGAAATACTCCTCCGCATTCTCTTCCGTTAACGGGTTGTTAAAGCTGTCCTCAAAAAATATCTTATCCCAGGACACCCTTTGGTCTGCCTTTATCAGTGTCCTCATGGCCATCTCTTTCATGTGCTTTTTGTCTGCCGGATATCCGTATGGCGTTATTGCCGGAAATAACTCTACCTTATCTACTTTCATGGCAGCGGCAAAACTCCCCCTGTCGAAGGTACCTCCAAGCCAGCAGGTGCCTATCCCAAGGCTTGCAAGATAGAGCATAAGAACCTCCATTTCATAGCCTAAAGCCTCCAGGGCAAGAGGTTCATCCTTTATAGTTGTGCCGACATATTTCTTTGCCCCTTTTATTACCCCATAGGTACCAAGCTTTTGGCTTTCCTGGTTACAGTTGATATCCAAGTAGTGAAAGGTAACCTTAGGGCCAAAGGGATTAGAAAGGTTGCTGATAAATTCCCTTATGGACTCCATTGTTTCTTCACTGATCTCAATATCAGAATAATTTCTTACGCTGTATCTCTTCCTAACTGCTTCCGCTATATTAAAGTTTATTTTCATTTACCATACTCCTTTCCCGGAGGTTTATACCCATTTCTCACACTTAATCTTATCATAGTGTTGAAAAAAAGCCAACACCTGGGGTAGGTGCTGGCATGATGTAGTAGATTTCAGTTATATTTTCATGGCAATCAGTGCAGCTCCTATTGAACCTGCATATCTTGCCATAGAGTTTGTTTTTACTGGGGTTCCAATCTTCTCAGATAATAAATGGACAAAAGGCTCAATTTCACAAAGGCCTCCAGTAAGAAATACTGGGTATTTAGCCCCGTGTTTGTGGAGCAATGCATACACTCTGCCGGTGATCGAATTTACTATTCCCCTTGCTATGCTTTCTCTCTTCGTTCCCGCTCCAATAAGCGATATGACCTCCGATTCTGCAAAAACAGTGCACATACTTGTAATTGCGATGTTTTCACCTTCAAGCGCCATACGGGCAAGCTCCTCTATCCCAACTCCCAGGGTGTTTGACATCAGCTCGAGGAATTTACCAGTTCCAGCAGCGCATTTGTCATTCATGACGAAATCAGCTACCTTCCCATCTACCAGTGTTATGATTTTTGTATCCTGACCCCCTATGTCTATTACCGTCGCGTTTTTCCCAAACAGATAGGTTGTTCCAGCACCGTGGCAGGTTATTTCTGTAACCGTCTTATCTGCATAAGGAACCGAGATCCTTCCATAGCCTGTCGCAACTACCTTTGAGGAGCTAAGGTCAACCCCGCCCTTTTCAAGTCTTGTTTTAATTGCCTTGGCCGTTTCCACGCTGCTCCATCCGGTTGGCAGTGCATAGTTGTCAACTAAGGCTTTGTCGCTAAATACTGTTACCTTTGCTGCAGTAGAACCTATATCAATACCAATGTAATTCATTTCCTTCATCCTTAATTAAACCAGGCTATGGCTGTCCAGGGTTTCCAGGAAGGCTTCAACCCTTACCTTGACTTGGCCTGTGTCTGAATCTGAGTAATCTGTCTCTATTTGTATGAAAGGAAGTCCCAGCTCTTCCTGAACGAATTTCTTGACTGTGTATGATTCTATGTTGTAGGTGTGGCATGCCTGCCAGGTCAAATCTACAACCCCGTCTACCTTATACTCGTCTACCATTCTGCGAATAAGGTCAAGCCTTCCATTATTGTTGGTCATGCATGAGCAGGGCGTTGATAAATACTTTTCAGCAAGTGCCGTTATTGGGTCCTTATCCTCATCCACCATTACATCAAGACCTTTGTAGCCTGTGCAGTTTTCAAATGCCACTACAGAAGCCCCTGCCTCTTCAAGTGCCTTAAGTACCTTGTCTGAGCCCACGCCTATAGGAGTGCCGGTAAGAAGTATTCTTGGTGCTTTTTCATCAAATGCATAGATGCCTTTTTCTACTCTGTCCTCAACCTCAGCAATCAATCTTTCAATAAGCTCTATCCCGGCTTCCTTGTCTACATTGAAGCCTTTCAGCCATTGAGCCTTCATCATGTCTGTACCGGCAAGTGGTGCCGGCTTGTGAGCATTCAGCTTATGGAGTCTCTTCATTACATTTCTTTCTCTGTTCATAAGCCTGATTGCATCTCTTAGCTTTTCATCTGTTATTTTCGTATTGAATTGATTCTCAAGGAATCCTTTGAACTTCACCATTTCTCTTTTCCAAAATTCAAGTGAGTCCTCGTCATTAGCTGTTTGAGGCAAATTCATTACGTGCATTGGCTTTAGCTTGCCCATAAGCTCATACATTTTTTTCTTACCATCGCAGGTAGTCTCAGCCAACAAAACATCTGAAAAATAGAAGTACGGGCATTTGTCTGTGATTGCAAATCCATAGCTTGACTTGATCAGAGGGCAAAGGTTTCTTGGCAGCTCCTTCTCTGCTTCCTCGATCGGGTCCTGTGAAGTGCCGCAAAGACTTACGGATATGGCGTTTGCTGCCAAAGCTATTTCTGATGGTGAAAATACGCAATACATGCCGACTATCTTTCTACCAGCTTCATGGGCTTCCTTTACTTTTACTGAATTTACTCCTCGCAGTGCTTCTACTTCTTCCATTACTGTTGGTCTCATTTTATCTCTCCTTTGATTATTATGTATAAAGGGTACCATAATAAATTTCATGCATGAAATTCGATTATTTAATTGATAATGGTTATTTATAAATATTTATCCGGTGCTCCCTGTATGGACCGGATCTGAATTTTATGTGACAAAATAAAATGGAACGGGTATACCTTTAGTGTGATAATATAAAAAATTTGATGTTACAAATCGTTCTTCTTCAGGTTATTCGCTGACGGATCTCGAAAGGATGGAAAAATGAACACAAAATTTGAGGATACTAATAAGGAAAAAATACTTAAATTGACGGTTATGTCTTTGGCTGAAAAGGTAAAGGGTCAGGGTGTTGGCTCGGCGTTCATTGAGCAATATGATCTGATAAGAAAAGTAATGGGGGATCATGTCTATATAAGGTTAAATACGTTTGGTTGCGGAGAGGTCACGCACTATCATACGATCAATTTCAGATTCTACTTACATGCGCTGCTCCACAGGAACAAAACTGTCCGTGTCGCTTCAGTACATTTTATACCTGAGACCATGGAAGGGAGTATAGATCTGCCATGGTTTATGAAAAAGGTTTTTTATAGATACATTATCAGATTTTACAAATCTATGGATCATTTGGTCACTGTTAATCCGGTTTTTATCGATAAACTTGTAGAGCTTGGGATAGAGCGGGAGAGAATTGAATACATTCCAAATTTCGTTTCCATGGATCAGTTCTATAAAATGAGTCAGGATCAAAAATTGGATACAAGAGTCAGATATGGCTATTCCATGGATGATTTTGTAGTATTGGGTGTTGGGCAGATACAAACTAGAAAGGGCGTAATGGATTTCATAGAAACTGCAAAGAAAGTTCCAAACATTAAATTTATTTGGGCAGGAGGGTTTTCCTTT
>DAIPJA010000110.1:0-6788 GCA_036770525.1 Gudongella sp.
TCTACGTCCTTAGTTCCTCCATGTCCCAGCTCAGGTCTTGCAGCTTCATACTTTTTCGCTACGCAGGGCATTACTGATACAACTGTCATATTCTTTGGATGAATGTTGATCTTCTCTGCCAGGTATGATTTTGCTATTGATCCAAACATCTCATGGGGCGACTTACAGCTTGATGGTATGTCCAGCATGTCGTTGAATTGATGCTCAAAAAACTTTACCCAGCCAGGACAACAGCTGGTTAGAATAGGAAGCTTGCCACCATGCTTCAGTCTGTGGACAAATTCCGATGCTTCCTCAATTATTGTAAGGTCTGCAGCAAAGTCAGTATCATAAACCATGTCAAAGCCTATTTGTCTAAGTGCAGCTACCATCTTCCCGGTAACTACTGTCCCGGGCTCAAGTCCGAACTCCTCTCCAAGGGCTACACGAACTGCAGGAGCAGTTTGAACCACCACTGTTTTCCTCTCGTCGTTTATCGCGTCCCATACCTTCGGTACGTTGTTGACCTCTGTCAAAGCAGCTGTTGGACAAACTGCAAGACACTGACCACAGAAGGTACAGTTGGTTTCATGCATCGGCAGGTCAAATGCTGAGCCTACGACTGTTTCAAATCCCCTGCCAGTACCTGACAGAGCGTGTACAGTCTGGACCTCGTTGCACATGGTCTCACATCTTCTGCACATAATACACTTATCCATATTTCTTACAATAGACAAGCTGCTTTTGTCGGTCGGGTAGGTTGACATTTCACCTTCGTACTTAATATGTCTTATTCCCAGCTCCGCAGAAAGACTTTGAAGCTCACAGTTTGTATTCTTCTCACATATCAGGCAGTCACTTGGATGGTCGGACAAAAGAAGCTCAACCACGGTTCTCCTTGCCTTTACTGCTTTCTTGGTATCTGTTCTTACTATCATTCCCTCAAATACAGGTGTTGAGCATGCAGGAGCAAGTGTTTTTCTTCCCTCTACCTCAACTACACATACTCTGCAGCTTGCTGCCTTGTTTACCATTTTTATATCGTGAAGATCCAGGTGACAGAGGGTCGGAATCTTCACGTTGACGGTCTTTGCAGCCTCAAGAATAGTCGATCCTTCGGGAACCTGTACTGCCTTATTGTTGATCGTTAGATTTACCATATCCTTCTCCCCTCCTATCCCTTAGTAATTGCACTGACCGGGCAAACATCGAAGCAAGCTCCGCATTTTATGCATATATCCTGGTCTATTACTTGAACCTCTTTGACCTTGCCGCTTATTGCATTTACAGGGCAGGCCTTGGTACAAGCTGTACACCCAATACATTTTTCCGGTGTTATTAAGTATCTTAGCAGAGCTTGGCATACCCCTGCAGGACATATTTTTTGCTCCACATGAGCAAGATATTCATCATAGAAATAGTTAAGCGTAGATAAAACCGGATTAGGAGCAGTCTGACCAAGCCCGCAAAGAGCAGTGAGCTTAATGGTTTCTGCAAGCTTTCTCATGGTTTCAAGGTCTTCGACAGTACTCTTTCCTTCGGTTATTGCTGTCAGCATCTCATATAGCCTTTTATTGCCTACACGACATGGTGTACATTTACCACAGGACTCCTCGACAGTAAACTGCAGATAGAATTTTGCGATATCGACAATACAGTTATCGTCGTCTATTACTATCATCCCACCTGAGCCCATCATCGATCCTATGCCATAAAGAGATTCATAGTCTATCTTGACATCCAGATTTTCACTGGTTATACATCCACCTGACGGACCTCCTGTTTGTACTGCCTTGAAGCCCGTTCCGTCCTTTATGCCTCCGCCGATATCATATATGATTTCCCTTAGGGTAATGCCCATTGGGACTTCAACAAGGCCGACGTTATTGATCTTTCCCGCCAATGCAAATACTTTTGTTCCCTTCGAGGTGTCACTGCCCCTCTTGTTGAACCAGGATGCACCGTTCGTCAGTATCGCAGGCACATTTGCTAAGGTCTCAACGTTATTTACTACGGTTGGTTTGCCCCAAAGTCCGCTTTCAGCCGGGAAAGGAGGTTTCGTAGTAGACTCTCCCCTTCCACCTTCTATAGAGTGTATAAGCGCGGTTTCTTCGCCGCAGACAAAAGCTCCTGCACCATATTTGATCTCAATATCAAAGCAGAAGTTTGTACCCATTATATTGTCTCCAAGAAGTCCTGCTTCCATCGCCTGTTTAAGCGCTGTCTTCAGCCTTTTTATTGCAAGAGGATATTCTGCTCTGATATAGACAAATCCTTTCTGAGCACCTATTGAATATCCAGCTATCATCATAGCCTCAATAATACTGTGAGGATCTCCTTCAAGGATGGATCTGTCCATGAATGCACCTGGGTCGCCTTCATCAGCATTGCAGACTATATATTTTACATCTGATTTATTCTTACTTGCATACTCCCACTTCAGACCAGTTGGGAATCCTCCGCCCCCTCTTCCCCTCAAACCTGATAGCTTGACCTCGTGGATTACCTTCTCTGGCTTCATTTCAGTTATGCATTTCCCTATTGCCTCATATCCCCTGTTTGCTATGTACTCTTCGATCAATTCCGGATTAATCAATCCACAGTTTCTAAGTGCAATACGCTCCTGCTTCTTGTAGAACTCCATTTCATGCTGAGTATTTACTTTCTTCTTTAATGTTGGCTCCTCATACAAAAGCCGCTCAACACGATATCCGTCCATAAGATGGGATTTTACGATTTCAGCCGCATCCTCAGGTTTAACATTGACGTAGAATACGTCCTCAGGAAATACCTTTACGATAGGACCCTTTTCACAGAAGCCGAAGCATCCTGTGATCGATGCTCTAACCTTATCTGAAAGCCCATTTTCCTCTATTTCATTAGTTAGGTTCTCAAGCAGCTTTTTGCTTTGAGATGACATGCAGCCCGTTCCACCGCAAATAAGAAGCTCCTTGTATTCAGTGTCTCCAATTTTGGCTTTTCTTATATCCATTACATGGACCAGTTCCTTTTGCATCTCCAATAGGCTCTTGTAGTCTCCAATTCTATTCATATCTTCGCCCCCTACTCAGAATACTTGGCAATTATTTTGGGGATGTCTTCTACCTTGACCTTGCCGTAGACTTCATCATTCACCATAACGACAGGAGCAAGTCCACATGCACCTACGCACCTCAGGCAGTCGATAGTGAACATACCATTGCTGGTGGTTTCACCGGTTTTTATGCTAAGTCTCTTCTCAAATTCCTTGACTATTGACTCGGCATTCCTTACAAAGCAAGCAGTACCAGTGCATACATTGATAACGTTCTTGCCTTTCGGTTTAGTTGTGAAATAGGAATAGAAGCTCACTACACCATAAATTTTTGATGCCGGAACATTTAGCTTTTCGCCAATGAAAAGCTGCACTTCCATCGGCAGGTACCCAAATAAGTTTTGGGCCTGGTGGAGAACCTCGATGAGAGCTGTTTCCTTTGTCTCGATGCTGTCGATATATCTCTCGAGTTCGTCGAAAAGCTCTTGGTTCAATTCTACAGCTTGCATAATATCACTCCTCGTTAATTTATAAACGATATATGTCATGAAAAATATATCATATAGAAACATAGATTTAAATAGCAACTTTTAAAATAATTAAATATTCTCATTTGACTGAAAATGCTAGTCTATTGGAAAAACTACTGTATAAATATAAGCATTGATTATTAGCCGTTTAATTCTTCTGCTTATTGACTTATCTAATAAAATAATTTGATCTACTTGTCAAGAATGTTTCCAGATAATTATGAGCTATATTGTTAATTTCGTATCACTTTGAGGTGTTATAACCTAAAGAAAAACACCGGGATCGATCCCGGTGTCAGTTTCTGATTTGCCCATTTCCATAGACAATATATTTAGTTGTAGTTAGTGCCTTAAGTCCCATAGGGCCTCTTGCATGTAGCTTTTGGGTGCTGATTCCTATTTCAGCTCCAAAACCGAATTCACCTCCATCAGTGAAACGGGTGGAGGCATTGACATATACTGCGGCTGAGTCAACGAAGTCCAGGAATTTTTGGGCATTGTCATAATTCTTTGTCAGTATCGCCTCAGAGTGGCCTGTGCTGTATTTATTTATATGTTCTATGGCATCCTCCATAGTATTTACTACCTTAACGGCAAGTACCAGGTCAAGAAATTCAGTCTCCCAGTCTGATTCAACTGCCTCTCTGCAATGTTCCAGCTCAAGACCCAGTTCATGGCTTATCCGAAAGGAAGATTCACACAAAGCCAATGTTACTCCAGCAGCCTGCATTGACGGAACAAGTGATTTAAGGAGCTTGCTGGCACAATCACTGTGTACTAAAACAGTCTCTACAGCATTACATGCACCAGGTCTTTGGGTCTTTGCGTTAATGATTATTTCAACAGCATTCTTTATGTCATATCCTTTATCCACAAAGATATGACAGTTGCCGGTTCCGGTTTCGATCATTGGTATTTTTGAATTGTTAGCCACAAAGCTGATTAGCCCTTCGCTTCCCCTAGGTATCACGCAATCTATTTGGTCTCTTGCAGATAGCAGCTGAGCTGTGAATTCCCTATCTGTGGTTTCCACAAGCTGTGCTGTGCCTTCCGGAAATCCTTTGATCTCAATGGCCTTTTCTACAGCCTTCATTAAAGCGATATTTGTGTTAAGTGCGTCAGAGCCTCCCTTGAGGATAACCGAGTTCCCTGTTTTTATGCATAGAGCTGCCGCGTCAATGGTAACATTTGGTCTCGATTCATAAATCATTGCAATAACACCCAGAGGTACTCTTCTTGAGCCAATTTTAAGGCCGGAGCTATTTAACCACATTGAGTCAACCTCACCAACAGGATCCTTTAGAGAAGCTACCTGTAACAGACCTTCCCTCATTTCAGAGAATCTCTTTTCGCTGAGTGCAAGTCTTTCCACGAGTGATTCCTTTATCCCACTTTCCCTTGCCCTTGTAACATCCAGTTCATTTGCTTCCAATATCGCTTCCTTGAATATATCAAGCTGGTTGTATAGCTCAATAAGGAAAGCATCCTTATCTGTAGAGCTCTTTGTTCTTAACAGCCTTGCTGCAGCTTTTGCCTTGGATCCCATTTCCAGGATTTCCTTGGAATAATCCTTCATTTGACCCCCTCCTCGATCAGTTTCTGAAGTCGAAAAATGTTCCACATTTTCGACCGTTCAATAGTTCGTTTAAAACATCATGATGGCCGCTGTTCACGATCAACATAGTCCCTTTGGCCTCTGCTATAATTTGCGCTGCCTTTAGCTTTGTCTGCATCCCGCCTGTTCCAACGTTTGATCCCGCATCTCCAGCGTCGATCTCATCCAGCTCTGAAATGCTCTTGATTTCATCTATCATATAGGCATCCTTGTGTTTTCTTGGATCCTTATTATAGACTCCCTCAATATCAGACAGAATTGTGAGGTTTTCAAAACCTATCATTTTGCATACCTCAGCAGACAGTGTATCGTTGTCTCCCACCTTAATTTCATCTATGGCAACCACGTCATTCTCATTTACAATTGGTATTATCCGGTGTTTAATTAAAGCAGAAAAAGCATTTATACTATGCTCACGTCTTATGTCCTGATACATGTCCTCCTTAGTCAATAGAACCTGTGCTACAGTGATGCCATACTCAGAAAATAATTTCTCGTACATATACATCAGAGTTCCCTGGCCTACTGCTGCGGCAGCTTGTTTCTCCGGAATGGTTTTCGGTTTCTCAACAAACTTCATCTTTCCCATTCCAGCAGCTATAGCTCCTGAGGAAACGATAACGATGTCCTTCCCGCTGTTGTAAAGATTAGCTACTTGTTTTACCAGGCTCTCCATCTTCCAGAGATCAAGAAGTCCGCTCTGATGAGTTAGTGATGATGAGCCGATTTTTATGACTACTTTCTTAAAATCCTTCAGCGATCCCATTAAAATAATCCTCCGTTCGAAGCATCCTCATTTTTCTCAGGATGCAGTGTTATTAATACCATTTTATAACACATTATCAGACAAAAGTAAAGACGGAACCATGTCCGTCTTGTGATGTGTCTTAGTGCTTTATTTCTGCTTGTTCATATTTTCAACGACTCTGAATCTCACGATCTTTTTTATCAGATCGATAGGCAAGGGCTTATCATAAGGAAATTGGATTGCCCCCTTTGAGGTCTTGTAGTCCTTTAATTCTTCCATGAATGCTTCGATCCCCGATGGTGCAGGATAAAATCCAATATGTCTGGACTGGGCAGCAAAATGGACTAAATTCCCATTAAGATAAAATGTTGGCATTTTGTAGCTTATTTTCTCAACGGCATCAGGTGCAGTTTCAGATATTGCTTTTCTCATTTCCATTAATAACGGCTGTACCTGCTGAGGACATTCGGAAATATATTCCTCTATGGGATCGTTTGGTTTCATTCTGCTATCTCCAATCCATTCTTCCTCTAAAACTGCGTAAATAATATCATCTGCCCAGCTGCCATTGATCAAAAGGCTTTTAATAAAATGAGCTTCCTTTCGCATCCCAAGACTTTCACATAGTCGTATCGATTTATAATTGTCTGAGTCTATGGAAGCTGTGACCCTGTGTTTCTTAAGATCCCGAAATAGATAGTCAATCGTGGCTCTTACTGCTTCTTTTCCATATCCATTTCCATGATATAATGGGTGGATTGTGTAACCGATCTCAACCTGCTTCGCATCCTCAAGAAATCTCAACCCGATATCACCAATAAGCTTCCCTGTTTCTCTTAAGTATACTGCAACCTGAAACCTGGTGCCCGTAATATTCGTCTC
>DAIPJA010000111.1:0-6774 GCA_036770525.1 Gudongella sp.
CCTTGTAGTGGACTCTGCCCTCTACCCCTTCAGGAACATACTTCTTTGTATCCTCCTGGAAGTATCTGTCCCTGCTGCCAGAATCCATAGCTCCCATAGAGCCCATCCCTCTATATTCCTTATATCTCCTGCCTTCGTAAAGTACTTCCTCACCAGGGCTTTCCTCAGTGCCTGCAAACAATGATCCTGCCATTACTACATTAGCTCCAGCTGCTATAGCCTTTGTTATATCTCCTGAGTACTTGATTCCTCCATCCGCTATAACAGGGATCTCATATTCAGCAGCTGCCCTCGAGCAGTTCATAACTGCAGTTATCTGTGGTACTCCAATACCTGTAACTACTCTTGTGGTACATATGGAGCCAGGACCGATCCCCACCTTGATGCAGTCAGCTCCAGCCTTGATAAGGTCGATGGTTGCCTCTGCTGTAGCAACGTTACCGGCTATTACCTGAAGATCAGGGTAATTGGATTTAATTTTTGAAACAGCATCGAGGACCCCTTTGGAATGACCATGAGCTGTATCAACTGTAATTACATCTACCTGGCTTTTAACAAGAGCTGCGATCCTTTCCATCATGTCATTTGTCACTCCGACGGCTGCCCCTGCTAAAAGTCTTCCCTTTGAGTCTCTGGCTGAATTTGGAAACTCAATGGACTTCTCGATATCCTTTATAGTGATCAGCCCGCTCAGTTTGAAATCATCGTCAACCAGAGGCAGCTTCTCGATTTTGTAATGCTTCATGATTTCAAGGGCTTCATCCATGCTTATATCTATAGGTGCTGTCTTAAGGTTCTCCTTAGTCATTACCTCGTCGATTTTCCTTGTGATGTCCTTTTCAAATCTTATATCCCGATTTGTTAGTATTCCGACCAATGTATTTGATTCATCTACAATGGGAACTCCGGATATCCTGTATCTCTCCATAAGCTCAAGAGCATCTGCAACTATATGGTCCCTTGACAAATAGAACGGGTCGGTTATAATACCATGCTCGCTTCTCTTAACTCTGTCTACCTCAAGCGCCTGCTTCTCAATAGACATATTCTTGTGAATTATTCCTATTCCGCCCTCTCTGGCCATAGCTATTGCCATTCTGGACTCAGTCACAGTATCCATGCCTGCACTCATCAATGGAATATTTAGCTTTATTCTCTTTGTCAGTTGTGTTCCAACGTTCACGTTCCTCGGCAGCACCTCAGACTTGCCGGGTAGGATGAGAACGTCGTCAAAGGTCAAACCCTCACCTACGAATTCCAAATCATACTCCCCCTTTTATTTCCTGTCCAACGATATTTTCTTAATAATGTAACAAACCTTGAGTTTTATGTCAAGGAATGTTTGAAAAGAAAAGGACTCTTTCGAGTCCGATTATTTAAGCAATTCTATTCCTTCTTTTGCAGTATCGATAGCTTCCTGGAGATTTTGAAGTGCCAGTTCTCTGTTATGAAAACCTTCACTGTTCTCCACGAAAACAAAGTCCCATTTGAACTGAGCGATCCTGTGCTTATTCCTCGCTTCCTCAAGGATCTGGTCTGAGACTGTTTGCGAAGATGTTTGTGCTTTCAGCATTTCTATCAGCTCAAGGAGTGCGGTTGTACCTTCATTCATCTTATCCTCTACCTGTTTCTGGACACCTTCAACCTTGGTAGTAAGTGATGATGCGGTTTCATCCTGATGACATCCCAGGCAGGAGTTTTCTATTGTCTTCAATGGACTGGTCCAGTGGTGGGATTTGAAGCTCTCAAGCTTAGTTCCTTCAGTCTCAGGCATATGGCAATCCACACAGGTCAGGTTGAATTTTGCATGAAGCCCTGATTGATAAGTTTCAAATTCGGGGTGCTGCACTTTAAGCATCTGAGTTCCTGTAGAAGGGTGAGTCCAGTCGGAATAGCCTATACCGTCAAAATAGGCCAGCATATCATCTGTATCAACTCCATTTTGCCATGGCAATACTATTTCCTTAGTATCCGGATCCTGATAATATTCCACATGGCATTGTGCACAAACCTGTTCAGTGGGTTTGTATTCTTTTTCAAGTTGAACAACTCCGGTAAGGAAATGTCCTCTCGAAACATTGATGACTCCCGGTGTATTTTTATGGCAGTCATAACAGCTGATTGTATTCTGCATCATAGGGGTGACCTCATCAAAGGTCATCTTGTTGGCCTTCACGCCCTCCTCTTCAAGCAGCATAAGGTAATCAGGCGATTTGCACGCAAAGCAGCTGGCAGCAGACTTAGGTCTCTCTGTATGTATTACATCCTCCAATGCATAAACATGACCTCTAGCCCTCAAGTATTCTATGCTGAAGCCGTAGCCCTCATAAAATACCTTAAGTTCAGGGTATTTCTCAAGATAGTCTATTGGCACTGAGCCTCCAAAAGTGGTCGCTTCCATCTCCGAGTTTCTAATGTAGGTCTCATAACGTCAGGATGATCATCCTCCCATTCAGCCGCTGGTATGACTGATTCCGGTTTGGAGCATCCTACCAGAATAAGAGAAAAAATCAAACTAATAGCTAAAATCCTTGTTCTCATGTTCCCTCCTCCTCATTGAGTATTCCTGTTCTATTCTTATACCCACTGTGTCGGAATTTTCACATAACTCTTCACATAAAAAATCCTGGCTAAAAAACCAGGATTTACTTGTATACTTACTTCATTTTCATTGGGGTCCTGATGAAATTTTCCCAGTTGTGTGCAATCGGCCTTATGATTTGAGGCCCAATTTTTGAGATCACCACCAACTGCGGTCGTTCTCTGACAGCTGTTTCCTTAATGTGCAGCCTATTCCCCACTACGTCGATCTGGCTCCAATCACCATCTACCCTAGCGAAGCCCTTTATCCTGTAAGCGTCTCTTTTTACACTTTCAACGAATGACTCAAGACCCGATAGCGTAATATCCTCGTCAAACTCTATCATTATTGTCTTTGGCTTGTTCTCAGGTGTATTTGTTGTATCTTCGCTTTCATTCCAATGATACTTCATAAGGTCTTCCTCAAGGAAGCCATAATCAAGTTTTCCATAATTGGTAGTCTCGATAGGCACGATTTGGTTTATTTCCCGGATCCTTTTTATTATCTCAGATAACTTGTCATCATCGACGAGGTCAGTCTTACTTAGAGCAACGAGGTGGCAATGCTTTATCTGCCTCTCCACTGTTTCCAGATCCTCCAGCTGTTCCAAAAAGTTCTCAGCATCAACTACACATATGGCTCCCTTGTAATTATACACATCGCCTTTGAAATCACTAACTCCTGCTAGGATGTCCCCGATATTCGACGGGTCTGCTAAGCCTGATGATTCAACAAAAAGGTAGTCTAAGTCCCTGTCAGCCATCTCCATCATACCATGTGCAAAGTTAAGCTTTAGGCAGGAGCAGAAAATTGAGCCTCTGTTTATCTCAATAAGCTCAAGACCATCCTTTCTAATTATATCTCCATCTATACTTATCCTGCCAAATTCATTCATAATTACTCCCAGCTTCTTATCTGACAGATCGTTTAGTATATTGGTAAGTAGTGTGGTCTTACCCGCTCCAAGGAAGCCAGTAAGAAGATAAAGGTCGATTTTCTTTTTCAATTCTTTCCCTCCAAAATTATATATGATTCTAATGCAAACAGGTTCAGTCGCCTCCGGCAAATGAACCTGAAATACTAGTACTTGATTATTAAGCTTTATTGATTGCTTGCCTTAGGTTTCCGATTGCAAATACAGTCTTTCTTCGGACTGACTATGTAGTTAATGTATTCGAACAAATCATCCACCACTGGTTTGTTGACGGAGTAACACATCCACTTACCCTGCTTTTTGCACTTTACCAGCCCAGCTCTGACCAGGATCTTCATATGGTGAGAAATAGTGGGCTGTGTAAGCTCTAAACCTTCCATAATGTCGCAAGCGCACATTTCCCCACAGGAAAGCATGTCAAGAATCAAAAGCCTGTTCCTGTCGGATAATGCTTTGAGAACTTCAACTCTTCGATCCATTTTATCCTCACACCCCTTGAATCAATCAATCAATAAATATCTATCTATGTGATTATAGTATATCATTGTCCATAATTTGTCAATGTGTTTGAGGAAAATTGTTTCAATTTTGTCAAAATATTTACCGGCACGAAATAAGAACTTAATAAATCTTATAAATTACACATAATTTTCTTCTGGATCGTTGAATTAAATTTGAGATATGAACCATATCCTGTTACTTCTAGATATGTTTGTGTCAATTAAATAAAAAACCTGTGATCTCAGATCACAGGGCTACTCGATAATTTCCATTGGCATAATCCTTAAGATATCCTGAGTATATGAACTCCAACTCCCTATTCCCCATTATATCCATTGGCGAGGTCAGCCCAGGGTCTTTCTGAGTTATGGTGACTCCACTGTTTAAGAGGACCTCGGAGACGAACTGAGAGCAGAAGTAGTTATACTGTCTGCTAAGGGGATAGTTGAACATGGCACTAAAAAGTCCAAGAAAGTTATAGCCATATCTGTTGCTCTCTCTCTTAAATTTATTCAGCTGCTTTACGAGAGATTCATACTGCTCCTGACTGACCTTAAGGGAGTAAAGTGCACATACTGTATTTGGAAACCTTTTAAAAGTTCCATTGTCAATATCTTCCCTGACAAACCCTGCCAATACAGGGTTATAGGGTCTTAGTCTGCCAAAGCTGTAAAGCTCTTTGAGGTCCTGGTCTAATGCTATTGACACATGAGTAAAAGGATGTCTGGTATATATATTTATTGCTTTCGAGAACATGGATCCACTATGGGACAGAAGTATGTAAACGGTTGCTTTGGATTCCATCTTAAACACCTCAACTTATGAATATTCTATTTTCTAATTTTACTTCTTTACCAGGGTCCATGCAAGAAAAAAGTTAATCATATTTTTGTCAAACTATGACAGAAAAAATTTTTTTCAGATAATATAGATTGAGGAGACCCAACGGGCAAAGCCTGTGGATCTCCTCAATATAAAACTGACTTCTATGGTTACTACATCATACCGCCCATGCCGCCCATACCACCCATTGCAGCCATTGGATCTTCCTTCTCGATATCAACTACTGCACTTTCAGTCGTGAGGACCATTGCCGCAACGCTTGCTGCGTTTTGAAGCGCGGAACGAGTTACCTTAGTTGGGTCTACTATACCTTTCTCTACCATGTTGACATACTCTTCAGCCATTGCGTCAAACCCTATTCCAGGTTCTGCAGCTTTTACCTTTTCAACTATGATTGAGCCTTCAAGTCCAGCATTTGCTGCGATTTGTCTTACCGGTTCCTCCAGCGCTCTCAGTATTATGCTGACACCTGTCTTTTCGTCTCCTGTCACTTCAGAAAGAAGCTTTTCCACTCTTGGCATCGTGTTAAGAAGAACTGTTCCGCCTCCAGGGACTATCCCCTCTTCAACGGCTGCTCTGGTTGCTGCCAAGGCATCCTCAATTCTAAGCTTTCTTTCCTTAAGCTCAGTTTCAGTTGCTGCTCCAACCTGGATCACTGCAACTCCTCCTGATAGCTTAGCCAATCTTTCCTGAAGCTTTTCGGAATCGAACTCTGACTCGGTTATCTCAAGCTGTGCCCTGATTTGCTTGATCCTGTTTTGGATAGCCTCTTCACTGCCCTCGCCATTTACGATTACGGTTGTTTCTTTATCTATCTTAACCTTTGCGGCTCTTCCAAGCATATCTAACTTAGCTTCCTTAAGCTCGTAGCCAAGCTCCTCGCTGATGACCTTTCCGCCTGTTAGGATAGCAATGTCCTGAAGCATTTCTTTCCTCCTGTCGCCGAAGCCGGGAGCCTTAACTGCAACACAGTTGAATGTACCTCTCAGCTTATTGACAACAAGTGTTGCCATGGCCTCGCCTTCGATATCTTCAGCAATTATTACTAGAGGCTTGCTCATCTGGACTATCTGCTCAAGCACAGGCAGTATTTCCTGGATATTAGAAATCTTCTTATCTGTAATTAGGATAAATGGATTTTCATATTCAGCTACCATTTTCTCAGTGTCGGTTACCATGTAGGCTGAAACATATCCTCTGTCAAACTGCATACCCTCAACGACTTCTAATGTCGTGCCCATTGACTTGGATTCCTCAACAGTAATTACTCCGTCGTTTCCTACCTTCTCCATAGCAGCTGCAATAAGATGACCGATCTCTTCATCTCCAGCAGAAATGGATGCTACCTGAGCTACGGCTTCCTTAGATGCTACAGGAACTGAAGCAGCCTTGATCCCTTCAACAGCCTCATGTACTGCTTTCTTGATACCCTTTTGAAGCACCATCGGGTTAGCCCCTGCCGCAACGTTCTTAAGTCCCTCTCTTATGATTGCCTGAGCAAGAAGGGTTGCTGTGGTAGTTCCGTCTCCAGCCACGTCGTTAGTCTTTGTTGCTACCTCTTTAACGAGTTGAGCTCCCATGTTCTCATATTTATCCTCAAGCTCTATCTCTCTAGCAATTGTAACACCGTCATTAGTTATTAGAGGTGAACCGAATTTCTTTTCAAGTACTACGTTTCTCCCCTTGGGTCCAAGAGTTACCTTTACTGTATCTGCCAGCTTATTGATTCCTTTTTCCATTGAACGGCGTGCGTCTTCGCCGAATTTTATCTCTCTCGCCATATAAATACACTCCTTTTTTTATTAGTTGTTAGTTAGTTGGTTAGTTGGTTAGTGGTTAGTAGATAGTAGGTTTATAAGTATGAAACATGTCAAGTTTTTGCACCTACTAAACAGTTAATTTTTTTCATCTCTTT
>DAIPJA010000112.1:0-6737 GCA_036770525.1 Gudongella sp.
CAGAAAAGGGCGTGAAACAAGCTCTAATCGACGATAAGTATCTGAGGAGAGGGCTTACGACATATAAAGGCTTGCTTACGCTTGAGGAGACTGGCAGAAAGCAAAACAGACCATGGGTAACACCTGAAAAGGCCCTTGGTATGGAGTAATGAGTATATTGGTTGGTCTCTGGGTATAGTCATCCTAACACACGATTGAATGGAGGTTATAGGATGACTAGGGCAAATGAAACGATCGCTTTGCAGCTTGAGCACCGTACTATTAGAGAATTTACAAATGAGCCTGTACCAAAGGAGACAATGGATAAGCTCTTACAGATAGCTCAGAGGACCGCGACTTCGAACGGGATGCAAAGCTATTCAATAATTAGAGTGACTGATCCTCAGCTTAAGGAAGCTATTGCCAGGGTGGGGAATCAGGCATATATCGCCAGAGAGCCGGAGCTGCTCATATTTATAGTTGACAGCTATCGAAATGGCAGGATCGCCTTGGAGAAAGGTTACAAAGGCGAAGCGCACAGGGACATGGACAGGTTTTTCCAGTGGTGGACTGATGCCTGCCTTGCTGCTCAAAATGTTGTTCTGGCTGCTGAATCATTAGGGCTTGGAGCAAATTATCTTGGCTGCATATTAAACGATACTGCAAAGATGATCGAGCTTATGAAGCTCCCGGAGTTAACATTTCCAGTAGTAGGTGTAGGTCTTGGATACCCGAATCAGACTCCACAGCTTAAGCCAAGGATGGACATGAGCTTGAGGGTGTTTGAGAACAGCTATTCGATGATCGATGATTACCTGACTGCAATCAGTGAATACGACCAGGAAATGCAGACCTATTACGATTTGAGAAATGCAAATAAGAGGGTCGACAGCTTCAGTGACCAGGTGGTATCAAAGCTGGTAAATGTTATACCTGGAAGGCAGGATATATTAAACGTAATTAAATCACAGGGCTTTGACTTAATGATAAAATAAAAGCAGTAGGGACGGTTTGCTGCTTTTTAACCGCATGAATGATGGAACCCTCCTGGGGTATATATACATACTACAGGAGGGATTGCTATGAAACCGAGTACAAAGAAGATTATTATATATGCCATTCTGGGTTTGATGATCCTGATCGCTTTTTCATACTTTACCAGAGATGCAGAAAACGACAGTAGCGAGGGTGTAGTGAGTGCTGAGCCTATGCCTGACTACTCTAACAGCAGGTATAAGGAGATATACCTGGCAGGAGGCTGCTTCTGGGGAGTTCAGGCCTATTTTGACAGAATGCTTGGTGTGGTTTACACAAACGTTGGCTATGCCAATGGGGAAAGTGAGGATACTGATTACTATTCTATAGGTGAGACCGGGCATGCTGAGACTCTATATGTAGTGTATGATCCTGATATATTAAGTCTTGAGGAGCTTTTAGGATATTTCTACGGAATAATTGAGCCAACAATATTGAACAGGCAGGGCAATGACATTGGGACTCAGTACAGGACAGGAATATACTATGTTGACCCTTTGGACCTGGAAACCATAAAAAGCGTCACAGAGCAGGAACAGAAAAAGTATAATGAACCGATAGTTACCGAAATAGAGGAATTACAGAACTATGTGGTGGCTGAAGAGTATCATCAGGACTATCTTGTAAAAAATCCTGGCGGCTATTGCCATGTTGATCTCTCAAATATACCCAGAGAAAGACCAGCAGTATATAAGAACGCCTATCCAAAGCCAAGCGACAGCGAAATAAGATCAAAACTCACAAGTCTTCAGTACAGCATAACTCAGGAGAATGCCACAGAGACACCATTCCAGAACCCTTATTGGAATAATGAGGATCATGGTCTCTATGTAGACATAGTAACAGGAGAGCCACTTTTTCTCTCATTAGATAAGTTTGATTCAGGCTCCGGCTGGCCTAGCTTTACCAGACCGGTGCAAAGAGAAGTCCTTACCTATCACGGAGATGAGAGTCTTGGGATGGCAAGGATTGAGGTTCGAAGCAGAAGCGGCGATTCCCACCTCGGACACATTTTTGATGATGGTCCTGTTGAGGAGGGAGGCCTTAGATACTGCATAAACAGTGGGGCATTGAGATTTATTCATGAGGATGACCTTGAGAAGGAGGGATATGGAGGATTCCTTATCTATTTCCGGTAGACGGTTCGAAGGCCAAAGCCAATTAACAGCAGTCCAACAAGTCCATTTAAAACTGACATTGCAGCCTCGGGAATAAAGACTCCTGCAATACTTCCAAGTGCTGAGACAAAGGTCATGAACAAGAGCGTTGAAAGTACAGCTCCTGCACCAAACAAGTACATTTCCGTTCTTCCAAGACCGTCCTCGACGATCCTTGATGAAAACACCCCGGCCCAGAACATAATGGTCAGAGGATTAGACAGAGTAAGGAGCAATACCTTTGGGAAAGCAGATCCTGAACTGACACCCCTAAATAAGTTTATATCAGGAAGTATAGATAAACCAAAAACTCCCAGAAGGGTTTGCAGTCCAAATAATATCAGAATGGAAGCGCCAAAGTATTTGAAAAAAGTCTTGGCGCCTTCTTTTTTTTCCAGTATAGCTGCCATTCCAAGTATTGCGCCTAATATAAAGAGGCTGTCAACCAACGTTACGGCAGCAACACCCTGCATCGCTTGCCAGAAGCCGCTTTCAACCGATGTACCGAATATAAATAAACAGACTGGTCCTACTGCAATTTGAAGAAGCATTCCGAATTTAAAGCCCTTGATCAGCATTTTAACACCTACCTGTTTATAGTTTCTTTGATAGTTGACAGCACGACTTGAGTATTAGACTTTTCCACGCCTTTGATAGATTTGAGCTTACGGCTTATAAATCCCTCTAGCTCTGAAGTATCCCTTAAAAGAACCTTAAGCATATAATCGTACTCTCCCGCCATGTGATGACATTCTATTACCTCAGGATATTTCGTAATTACACTTCTAAAGCCCTGGATATTACCTGTTTGGCCGATATTTACAAAAATAATAGCCAGAAGGCTGTAGCCCAGTTCTTCTCGATTGATCCTTACGGTATACTCCTGGATGATGCCTGACTCTTCAAGTCTTCTCATTCGCTCCGATACTGCAGGCACTGACAGCTTGATCCTCCTGCTTATATCGGAAGCAGTAGCTCTTCCGTTCTCTTTAAGTATTTCAAGTATATTTAAGTCCAGGTTGTCCATATAAAAAACACCTCTTAGTATTATTTAAGGATATTATAGAACTTGGCATAATAAATGTAAATAATATGTTATAAAATCAAAAATATATTAAGTTTATTCGCGATTTACTTAAAATGATACTGCATATGAGTTTAATTGATTGCATTGACTTAAAAAAGTGATGTACAATGGGAGTGAGTACTTATTAAGAGGGGGCAGTCATATGAAATTTTTAACCTACAAAAGAGTTGAAGCTGTGAAGGTCGGCATTATGGATGATAACAATATGATATACAGTTTATCTGAGGTGCTGGGGCATGAGGATTACGGAACTATGCTTGAGTGCATCGCTGGAATTTCAGATGCTGAGCTGGCGAGAGTTGATGCTTTTTTAAGGGATCCCGATTTCGAAGGGGTCAGCTCAGATAAGGTGAACATCCTTGCTCCTATTACGAAACCCATCCATGATATTATATGCGTTGGTGTGAATTATTTGGATCATCTGAATGAATCCAAAAATGCAATGAATGATGATAAATTTAACACAGTAACCAAACCAGTATATTTTGGCAAGCGGACTCAGAGGATAGTTGGACCTGAGGCCCCAATAAAAGGATGGCTTGAGGTTGACGAAAATTTGGATTATGAGGTTGAGCTAGCGGTGATAATAGGCAAGAAAGGAACCTGCATTCCAAAGGATAAGGCTGAGGAATATATCTTTGGATACTCAGTTTTCAATGATTTTTCATCCAGGAAGCTTCAGACGCTGCATATGCAGTGGTATAGGGGAAAGAGCCTGGACACTTATACTGCAATGGGACCGGTTATACTGCACAAATCAATGATGCCATTCCCTGTTGAGGCTGATGTAATATCCAGGGTAAATGGTGAGGTAAGACAAAGCTCTAACACAAGGATGCTTATAAATGATATAGCTGAGCTGATATCAGACTTTTCCAATGGGATAACACTCGAACCTGGGGACATAATTGCAACAGGTACTCCGGCAGGTGTTGGAATGGGATTTTCGCCTCAAAGATTCCTTAAAAGAGGAGACGTGGTTGAATGTGAGATCCCGGGGATCGGGATACTGAAGAATACAGTCGAATAGACCAGGGGGCTTAAATGAAAAAGTTTGAAAAGCATTTCAGGATGAGGGAGAACGATATTCTAGAATACGTCAAGGAGAAGCTGGATTTTTTTGAACCGAATGAGCTGCTTCGTTGTGAGGAAATAGGTGATGGTAATATCAACTATGTTTTCAGGGTAACCGGCATGGATTCAAAAAGTTCACTGATAGTAAAGCATGCAGACATAGCTGACAGATCCTGCGGTGATCCGCTTGCAGTGGATAGAAACCGGATAGAGGCCAATGCTCTGATCCATCAAGGCAGCCTTTCTCCAAGGATGGTCCCTAAGGTATATCATTTTGACCCAGTCATGAGCTGCCTTGTTATGGAGGATCTGTCTGACCATAAAATCCTCAGGGATGAGCTTATTCATTATAGAACCTTCGACAATTTGGGCAGAGATTTAGCTGAATTCCTGGTGGATACTCTATTGCCATCCACTGACATGATTATGGACCAGATGGAAAAGAAGCGTCTTGTTAAGGAGTATATCAACCCTGAGCTGTGTGAAATTACAGAAAGACTGGTTTTTACCGAGCCATTTTTAAATGGGAGAGGTAAGAACAACCTAACAGCTCTGGATGAAGGTTTCGCCAACAGAGAGCTTTATTCTGATAGATCCCTTCATCTTGAGGCCGCAAAACTAAAGATGGATTTTCTTACAAAGGCACAATCCCTTATTCATGGGGATCTTCATACCGGTTCAATATTCATAAAGGAAGGGTCTGTAAAGGTAATAGACCCTGAGTTTGCTTTCTTTGGACCTATGGGTTACGATGTTGGGAATATAATAGCTAACCTGTTCTTTCCACTTATAAGGGCTACGGTAGATCGCCCAGGAGATGAGAACAAGGAAATATTCATATATTGGATACAGGAGACTATAAAAGAGTTGATTGAAAGCTTCAAGCTGGGATTCTTACTTAAGCTTAAGGTAAATGCGAAGGAGCCCTTTGCTTCGGATGATATAGTTAGAGAGTGGTATCTTGAGGAAGTGCTTAAGGACTCTGCAGGTATTGCAGGGTTGGAGCTAATACGAAGGACTATCGGAGCCGCCAAGGTTAAGGATATAACCACGATCAAGGACGAAGATGAGCGAGCAATGGCAGAAAGGCTATGTATTTCTTTAGGCAAGGAGCTGATACTGAACAGAGTCAGGATAATGGACAGCGACTCGTATTTTGAAGCATTTATGAGAGCTCAGAGCCACTGAAAATATTAGTTCATATCGATATGCACTGGAGGGATTTATATGAAAATTGTGGTTCTTGACGGATATACGTTGAATCCAGGTGATCTTTCCTGGGAAGGATTTGAAAACCTTGGTGAACTAAAGGTTTATGACAGGACTGTCTATGACCTTTCAAATAGTGATCTCGTAATCGACAGAGGTAGAGATGCAGATGTTATACTTCTAAACAAGACCCTGCTCAATAGGGATATGATGGATCATATGCCTGATTTGAAATATGTTGGAGTTCTGGCAACAGGTTATAATATTGTGGATGTTGAAGCTGCTAAGGAAAAGGGGATCACAGTTACCAATATCCCCACATATGGAACAAATGCGGTAGCGCAGATGGCGATCGCTCTTTTATTGGAGCTCTGCCATCATGCAGGATCCCACAGTGACGCAGTTGCCAATGGAGAATGGGAGTCGAACCCTGATTGGTCATTCTGGAAATATCCGTTGATCGAATTGGCGGGTAAGACAATGGGGATCATAGGCTACGGGAGGATTGGGAGGACAGTAGGAGGTATAGCTAAAGCCCTTGGAATGAAGGTCATTGCTATGGCTAACTCACCGGATCCTTCACTTGAGGATGATATGATGCGATATGGGACCCTCGAGGAACTGCTTAGAGAGTCTGATGTGATAAGCCTTCACTGTCCTCTTACAGAATCCACCAAAGGAATAATAAATAAGGACACAATAGCAAAAATGAAGGATGGAGTCATGATTATTAATAATTCAAGGGGACAGCTAATCGTTGAGGAGGACTTGAGAGATGCTCTAAACAGCGGTAAGGTTGCTGGAGCAGCCCTTGATGTTGTTTCATCCGAGCCGATAAAGTCCGATAATCCGTTGCTTCAAGCCAGGAATTGTATAATAACACCACATATTTCCTGGGCTCCAAAGGAGGCCAGGACCAGGCTTATGGATCTGGCTCTTAAGAACCTGAAAAGGTATCTTGAAGGTGATCCAATAAACGTAGTAAACAATTGACAGGAAGGAAATGATAGAATGAGTATATTTGAGGCTATTATGCTGCTCTGCTTTGGAGCAGCATGGCCATTTTCCATAATAAAATCCTATAAATCAAAATCAGTCGCAGGAAAAAGCCCTTATTTTTTGATAGTAGTAATTATCGGTTACATTTCAGGCATAATCAATAAGTTGCTTTATAGTAACGACATTATTATGTACCT
>DAIPJA010000113.1:0-6737 GCA_036770525.1 Gudongella sp.
TGGATTCGGATGAGAAGCTTGTCTTTCACTCTTATGAAAGACATTATTCCCAGATAAGGGAAAAAACAGTAAAGCTATTGGAGGAAATAAAAAATAGGTTCCCCTACTTGAACGAAGCCTACCTGTCAATATCAGGTTCAGCAGGCATGGGTCTTGCCCAAAAATTCAAAATACCCTTTGTACAAGAGGTTTATGCTACGAGACTTTCTGTCATGAAGCTGATAGAAGGCACAGACGTCGTTATTGAGCTGGGGGGAGAGGATGCAAAGATACTGTTTCTTTCCAACGGCATGGAAGTGAGGATGAATGGATCCTGTGCAGGTGGTACGGGAGCTTTTATCGACCAGATGGCGACCCTTATGGGAGTTAGTTTGACAGATATGAACCAGCTTGCAGCGGAATACGACAAGACCTACACTATTGCATCACGGTGTGGGGTTTTTGCTAAGTCGGATATTCAACCCCTCCTTAACCAGGGTGCAAGTAAAAGTGATATGGCAGCAAGCATTTTCCATGCAGTAGTCAATCAGACCATAGGTGGTCTTGCTCAAGGCAGACCGATAAAGGGAAAAATTGTGTACTTGGGCGGACCCCTTACCTTTTTCTCCCAGCTGAGAGAGAGCTTCAACCATACCCTTGGAGTCAATGGAGTGTGTCCTGAAAACTCCCTTTATTATGTGGCTATTGGAGCAGCCTACAGCTCAGATGAAAGGAAGCTGGATCTGGATGAGCTTATGGAGGATTTGATCAACACAGGCGAAGAGGGAAGCTTTAACGGCCTTGGAAAGCTCTTCGAAACCGAGGAGGAATACTTGATATTCAAAGCTCGTCATGACAGGGAACAGGTATCCTATACAAATCCCAGTACATATAAAGGGGATGCATATCTTGGCATAGACGCGGGCTCTACTACAGTTAAGGCCGTGATAATGGCAGAGGATGACACTATCCTCCATTCAATATACACCCCAAACCAAGGGAATCCTGTACCTCTCATAAAGGATTTTCTGATGAATTTTTACGAGAACTATCCAGCTATCAAAATCAAATCCTCTGCAGTGACCGGCTACGGTGAGGATCTGATGAGGAATGCATTCAGGCTTGATTTTGGAGTTGTGGAAACGATAGCTCATTATACAGCTGCAAAGAAGTATAAGCCTGATGTCGATTTCATTATCGACATAGGGGGCCAGGACATTAAGTGCTTCAAGATCAGAGATGGAGTAATCGACAGCATATTCCTGAATGAGGCATGCTCCTCTGGCTGCGGCTCATTTCTTCAGACCTTTGCAGAGGCTTTGGGCTATGATATAAGGGATTTTGCACAGCTTGGCATATATTCCCGAAATCCCGTAGACCTGGGCTCCAGATGCACTGTATTTATGAATTCATCTGTTAAACAGGCGCAGAAGGATGGAGCAACCATTGCGGATATTTCCGCAGGTCTTTCCATAAGTGTTATCAAAAACGCATTATACAAGGTAATCAGAGCATCCTCAGCCAAAGATCTGGGACATAATATTGTTGTCCAGGGAGGAACCTTCCATAATGATTCTGTGCTTAAGGCTTTTGAGGATGAACTTCAGCATCAGGTAATAAGACCAAACATTGCAGGACTTATGGGAGCATATGGAGCAGCGCTATATTCCAAGAAGAGAAGAAGTTCCGAAACTGCCAGCCTATTGGCCGGAGAAGACCTTCAGGGGTTCGACCACAAGGTAAAAGTGGTACTCTGTGGATTATGTGAGAATAACTGCAGACTTACAGTGAACTCCTTTGGAGATGATCGAAAGTTCATAGGTGGAAACAGATGTGAGAGACCTATAAGACAGAAAACCCCCGAGGAAAGGTTTAATATATATGAGTACAAGCTAGATCTTCTGAAAAACTATGTTCCTATAAAAGGAAGAAGAGGAAGGGTAGGCTTGCCGATGGCATTGAATATGTTCGAGCTTTTGCCCTTCTGGCACACAGTATTTACTCTGCTCGACTTTGAGGTTGTTCCATCGCCTTTCTCGACCAGGGAAATGTTTATCAAAGGGCAGCACACCATCCCTTCTGATACAGTCTGCTTCCCTGCCAAGGTAGTGCATGGTCATATTGAGTATCTATTGGATCAGGGTGTTGATGCAATATTTTACCCTTGCCTGACTTATAATCTGGACGAAAAATCCGGAGACAACCATTTTAACTGCCCTGTCGTAGCATATTACCCTGAGGTCATTGCGGCAAATGTCGATAGAATAGCAGGTACAAGATTTTTCTATGAATATCTGGGGCTCAACAATAAGAGGATACTGGCGAAGAGACTTCATGAGATCCTCAGAGAATGGTACAAGGACATCAAGCTCAATGACGTTAAGCTGGCTGTTGACAGAGGTATCATCGAATACAAAGGGTACTTGAAGAGGTTAAGGCAAAAAGGTGAGGAGTACTTAAAAATCGCAGAAGAAAAGGATAAGCTGGCTATCGTTCTGGCTGGCAGACCATACCATGTTGATCCGGAGGTCAATCATGGGATAGCGAAGATGATTTCAGAGTTTGATGCTGTTGTATTATCAGAGGATTCAATAGGTCATCTTGGAGGAAAGACCTCAACAGACATACTTAACCAATGGACCTACCATGCAAGACTATATCAAGCTGCTGAATTGGTATCAAGAAGACCTAATACGGAGTTGGTCCAGCTGGTATCCTTCGGATGCGGTCTGGATGCAATAACCTCTGACGAAGTAAAGGCAATTCTGGAAGATAACGGGAAGATTTACACCCAATTGAAAATAGATGAGATAACGAACCTTGGAGCAGTAAAGATTCGTATCAGAAGTCTTTTAGCGGCTATTGAACAAAGGTCTTAAGGAGGCTTTTTAGGTATGGGTACAAGAGTAAACAGAGTGGAATTTACCAGAGATATGAGGGATTATACTATCCTTTGCCCCGACATGTTGCCGGTTCACTTCGCACTGCTTGAGAAAGTGTTCAGAAATTTTGGCTATAACCTGAAGGTACTTAAAAACCAGGGCCGTTCAGTGGTGGAATCCGGCCTGAGAAATGTACATAACGACACATGTTACCCGGCATTGCTGGTAATTGGTCAGCTTATCGATGCCTTGGAATCAGGAGAGTATGACATTAACAGGGTAGCCCTTATGATAACTCAGACAGGAGGAGGCTGCAGAGCTTCCAACTATATACATCTTTTAAGAAAGGCCTTGATAAAGTCGGGGTATGGCCACGTCCCCGTAATATCGCTAAATGCAGGCGGTATGGAGAAAAACAGCGGCTTCAGGGTCTCGATACCAATGCTTAGACAATCTGCAGCGATAATCGTATACGGTGACATTCTCATGCTTTTGAAGAATCAGGTCAAGCCATATGAGATCAACCAGGGGGAGACCGATGCCCTTGTGAATAAATGGGTTGATGAGTTGGCTCAGCAACTTGAAGTAATGAGAGGTATCCATCTGGCGGAACTGAAAAGCAATCTAAGGGATATAGTGACCAGCTTTGATAGAATCCAAAGACATGATACGGATAAAACCAAGGTAGGCATAGTGGGGGAAATCTATGTGAAGTACTCCAGCCTTGGGAACAATAACCTTGAGGATTTTCTGATGTCAGAAGGCTGTGAGGTTATGGTGCCTGGACTTCTGGGTTTTCTTATGTATTGTATGGAGAATGGAGTAATCGACTACCAGCTTTATGGAGGATCCTTCTTTAAGAGCTTCATTTTAAGTAAAGTGAATGAGTATCTGGGCAAAATGGAGGAATTGATAATAGATGCTGTTAAGACCTATAGCAGCTTCATCGCTCCCTCTCCATTTGTTCACATGAAGGAGCTTGTTAAGGATATAATCGGCCTCGGATGCAAAATGGGAGAGGGATGGTTCCTTCCAGCTGAGATAGTCGAGCTAATAAAGAACGGCTATGGCAACATAGTAGTTACACAGCCATTTGGCTGTCTGCCAAACCATATAGTAGGCAAGGGAGTGGTTTCAAACATCAAGAGAAAATATCCTGAGGCCAACATCGTGCCCATAGACTACGATCCTGGAGCTACAAGAGTCAATCAGGAAAACAGGATCAAGCTTATGCTTGCAGTGGCAAGAGAAAAAATATTGCCTGAGCTGCCAAAGGAAGAAGAGGAATTTCAACTTGGATTCCAAAACTGGGTTCTTATGCTATAATAGCTTAATTCTGTTGTTTTAGATTGTTAAAAGTGCTACAATGACAGAAGGAGGTGTTTAGTATGTGGACAAGAAGAGATCTGAAAGCAGAAGCCAAAGAGTTTCTCAAGAGGAACTACTGGAAGGCTTTTGCGGTCTGTCTTATAGTAAGCCTGCTCACAGGAGGAAGCGGGAGGTCATCCCGTGAAACTGACTATATGTCACCGGATTTTGGCGAATACAACTTCGAAATCAACTTTGGACCTGGGAATGAATTTGGAACTATGATAGAAGGTATTGGTTTGGACAATCCATTCCAGATTGCAGTGGGTGCAACTGCCTTTGCATTGTTCATACTTTTTTCCATAGTAGTAGCAATAATTATTGGGAATGCACTTCAGGTAGGTGAAAAGAGATTCTTCATAAGGGGATTTAAAGGAGAGGCTTCCGTTGGAACACTTTTCTCAACTCTCAGAAAGGGCGAATGGATTCCCATTGCGACAAAGATGTTCCTTATGGACCTATTTATATTTCTTTGGGGACTTCTGTTGATAATCCCGGGGATAATTAAATACTACCAATACAGAATGATACCATATATTCTAGCTGAAGATCCCGAGCTGACTTTTACTGATGCAAAGGAGCTAAGCACAATGATGACAAACGGACAGAAGGGGGAAATATTTGTCCTTGACCTCTCCTTCATCGGCTGGTATCTTCTCGGAAGCCTGTTCTTCGGAATAGGAGGCATATTTGTAAAACCATACCACGAAGCAACAGTGGCTAAGCTGTATCAACATTACAGAAGCGGTATGGGGCTCCCATCAGAGGATGAGTCTGTACCAGAAAAGAATGATATGGATCAATTATACTAGATACAACAAAAAAACCTGTGCCGGCGCACAGGTTTTTCTTATGGGATGAGATTTCTGATCTCTTCCTTGGTTTTTTGATCAACTATTCCGCTGGAGGTTACAGAAGGTGAAGTTAAAAGCTTATTTATAACATCCGTGAAATAGCTCCCAGGAAACTCGATCGTCAATGCTTTTAGCTCCTGAATATGACCTGGGGCAACCTTACCGGTCGACGGATCCACACCATATCCATTCTTGTTTCTATAAAGAAGTGAATCCATATATGATCCGTAAAGCTCAAGCACCTTATCCAGTCTTAGAGAATAGCTATAGGTGAGTCTGAATTTTTCGATCTCAATAAGTCTTTGGGCTAGCTCGGCTCTTTCCAGCTTAAGGCTCCCCTCCACAAGATGAGGATTGATGGATTCCTTAGACATGATCCTCAGATATCCTTTGAACTCATTTGTAAGAATATCTCCGAATTGCTCAGCAATACCGTTGTAATCTACCTTGTACTCATATCTTCCATCCACAGCCTTAAGCAAATATCCAAGCTCGAGATTTTTCAACAGCAGATCCTTCAGCTCAGACTGATTGGATAGCACCCCTTTCCTTCCAATTACATCAGAATTGTTTATATCCTCTATACTTAAGGAATTAGAAGCAAGAAATGCATCGAACGAGGATCCCTTTGCAAACCTGTTTATTAAAGCAGCTATATCTAGGCTCCTGTATGGTGAATTTATCTCCAGATTATCAATATGAGAAGACAGGTAAGACACTATCTCATCCTTGGGTGCATCCTTTGCCAACTCCTTCAGGGCCGGTATAAAATCATCACTCCCGGGAACAGGCTGACTGACCGCTGTGAAGCTCCTTGCTCCAGCAGAAGCATCGCTGTTTATTGATGACCTTTGAAGTGTCGTCCAATCAGGCTGGAGTACCCTTGCACCGTCTTTGCCATCCCAGTTATACCATAGTAGGATCCTATCGGCTTCCTTGGAGTCGCTTAGCTTTGTCTCGGGATCGATGGTATATATACTGAAGTCGAGGATTCCATCTCCATTCATATCCTCAATGCTGTTATTGGCAGTAACGCTTACCAGATTAATCTTTTTGGGATTCAGTATGCTTTTAAGCTTTCCATCCTCAAGAATGAATCCATAGGTAACGCTGGCTTGGGACCCCACCTGATTGCTTAAGAGAATACCTTGCTGAGTATAGGACAATAGGCCTGTTCTCAATATATGGTTTGTATTGTCATAGTTCATAGGGACCTTATCCATAAGATAGTGCTCAAGCTCATTGAAACCGTAAACCTCAAGCATTCCCTGATCATTTACATCCTCAGGATTCCTTTCGACAAAAAGTACAAGCTCAGGTATCCCATCATTGGTTAGATCTCCTATGGAATAGTGGCCTTTTTCCAAATTAACCTTTGGATTTATGGCTGATATATGATTTTCTATTTGGCTTCTCAAATAATCAGATTCAAGAGCTTCCTCAATTACAGGTGCGTAAGCCATCTCCATTGGAGCTTGTTCCTCAGCAGCCGTCATTACCCTCATGTCCTTTTGAGAAGAACCACAGCCTGCTAATGATAAAGCTGATATAAGAATCGAGATCACCAGCGCCGGATAAAATTTTCTCATAGCCAGAGCTCCTTTCATATGTAAATTATACATTAATATTTTATTTAGTGTGTGACAATCAGGTT
>DAIPJA010000114.1:0-6647 GCA_036770525.1 Gudongella sp.
ACCAATGGATGCTAAAAATAACCGAGTATGCCGAAAGACTTATCAATGATCTGGATACCGTCGATTATATCGAAAGAGTCAAGATCCAGCAGATCAACTGGATAGGAAGGTCAGAGGGAGCAGAGTTGGACTTCAGGATCTCCGGCGGAGATGACGTACTAAGGGTTTTCACCACCAGACCTGATACTCTCTTTGGGGCAACCTACATGGTCATAGCTCCTGAGCACCCGTTGATCGATAAATACAGAAACAGGATAGAAAACATCGACCTGGTGGAAGCATACAGGGAAGATGTCTCAAAGAAATCAGATTTCGAAAGGACAGAGCTTGTAAAGGAAAAGACCGGTGTCGAGCTTAAAGGCTTGTCAGCAATAAATCCAGCAACCGGTAAGGAGATACCTCTTTGGGTATCAGACTACGTTCTCATGACCTACGGTACAGGGGCAATAATGGCAGTACCTGGCCACGATCAAAGAGACTGGGAGTTTGCTACAAAGTTCAATCTGCCGATCATCGAGGTAATAAAAGGCGGCGACATAACTAAGGAGGCCTACACTGATACCGACTCAGGGATCCTTGTCAATTCCGGTTTTATTAATGACATGGAGGTAAAGGACGCAATCAGCACGATGCTTGACTGGGTCGAGAAGGAAGGTCTTGGAGAGAGAAAGGTAAACTTCAAGCTAAGAGACTGGGTATTCTCGAGACAAAGATACTGGGGCGAGCCGATCCCATTGGTGCACTGCGACGAATGCGGATGGGTTCCTATTCCTGAATCTGAGCTTCCACTAAGGCTTCCCGAGGTGGAAAACTATGAGCCGACTGATACCGGGGAATCACCTCTTGCTGCGATCCATGACTGGGTACACACCACTTGTCCCAAATGCGGAGGACCGGCTCACAGAGAAACTGACACCATGCCTCAATGGGCAGGTTCATCCTGGTATTTCCTAAGATATATGGATCCTGACAATCATGATCAACTGGCTTCCAAGAAAGCACTTGAATACTGGTCGCCAATAGACTGGTACAACGGAGGCATGGAGCATACAACCCTTCACCTTCTATACTCAAGATTCTGGCACAAGTTCCTCTACGATATCGGTGTGGTTCCAATGCCTGAGCCATATGCAAAGAGGACTTCACACGGGATGATCCTTGGCGACAACAATGAAAAGATGTCAAAATCAAGAGGAAATGTAGTTAATCCCGATGATATAGTAAGAGATTATGGAGCAGATACATTAAGAACCTATGAGATGTTCATCGGTGATTTTGAGAAAGCTGTACCTTGGTCCGATAATGGGGTTAAGGGCTGCAAAAGGTTCCTTGACAGGGTATGGAGACTTCAGGAGATATTGACTGAGGGAGATTCCTATACGCCTGAGCTTGAATCCAGCATTCACAAGACCATCAAGAAGGTCTCCGAGGACTTCGAAAACCTGAAATTCAATACTGGGATTGCTGCACTGATGAGTCTGTTGAACGAGTTTAACGACTTCGGAAAGCTGAACAAAAAGGACTTCCAGACATTCCTTACACTTCTGAACCCTGTTGCACCACACATAACAGAGGAGCTGTGGGAGATCGCAGGATTGCCTGGATATCTTTTCCAGACCACATGGCCGGAATACGATAATGAGAAGACCATAGACAAGGTCTTTGATCTGCCTGTTCAGGTAAATGGGAAGGTGAGAGGGACAGTTGAAGTCAGCCTTGATGAGAGCACAGAGAGCATCAAGGAAAAAGTTTTTGCATCTGCCGGTGTGAAGAAATTCACCGACGGAAAAACTGTAGTAAAGGAAATCTACGTTCCAGGGAAGATATACAACATAGTTGTAAAATAGTTAAATTTATGCAATAATAAATCTGTCGCCACGTGGCGGCAGATTTATTATTATGGGAGGTAGTATATGACGGTAAAAATCATAACCGACAGCACCTGCTATTTGGACAAGGATTTTATTGAAAGGGAGAACGTTACTGTTGTGCCCCTTCACTACGTGTTTGACGGAGAGGAATTCAAGGAAGGCTTCCCTGGTGAATTTGGAGAATTCTATAATAAGCTCCAATCCACAAAGCTGTTCCCGACAACCTCACAGCCTGCAGCGGGAGACTTCCAGGTTGCTTATCTGGATGGCTTTAATGACTACGATGAAGCAATAGCGATTGTTTTATCCTCTAAGATCAGTGGAACTTACACCAGTGCAATGCTTGCAAATGGAATGTTAGAAGATAAAAAAGTTACTATTGTCGACAGCTTTGTAGCGGCATCTGCCTTAGGTTTTTTAGTAGAGGATGCTGTTAAGCTTGCAAAGGAAGGGAAGAATGCAAAGGAGATAGGAGAGTTTCTAAACGAACAAAAGAAGAAGCTGGATGTCTATGTAACTCCAGAGACTCTTGACTACCTTAGCAGAGGCGGAAGGATGTCCTCGATCCAATCCAGCATCGGCAATCTTTTAAGCATCAAGCCGATCATAAGGCTGGTGGATGGAGAGCTTAAGCTTGTGGAGAAAGCAAGGGGAAGAAATAAAGCAATTGCAAGGATGATCGAAATGGTGGAACCCCATATCAAAAGGATCAGTGTCTGCCATATCCTTAACTACGAAGAAGCTGAGGCAGTTGCAAATACCCTAAAGGAGAAGTATCCTAAGGCAAGGATCACCATCGACGAGCTGGGACCAGTAATCGGCTCGCATCTCGGACCAAAGACCCTTGGGCTTTGTCTGTACTATTAAATAGGAAAATATTGAGCTGACCCGGATTTGTCCGGGTCTTCTTAATGAGATTTTTATATCAACCTCATATAAATATGCTATAATAGCTATATAGCAATCCCAAAAGACTACGGAGGTGCAGTGGATGAGAAAGATACTTATTACTGGAGCACTTGGACAGATTGGTTCCGAGCTGGCAGTAAGAATGAGAGGCGTTTATGGTGATGCAAACGTTATCATCAGTGATCTCAAAGCTAAGGACTCCCATAAGGAGCTAATTGAAAACGGACCCTTTGAAGTAATAGATGTTATGGATAAGAATCGTATGTCAGAGGTGGTAGAAAAATATGGAATAAATACCATTGTAAACCTCGCAGCCATACTCTCAGCAACTGGCGAAGCAAGACCGGACCTGTGCTGGAGCATCAACATGAACGGGCTCTATAATGTGCTTGAGCTTGCAAGAGAAAAGAAGCTGTCTGTGTTTACACCAAGCTCCATTGCAGTTTTTGGGGATTCGACTCCAAAGGATTCAACTCCACAGGATACTGTGATGAGACCTGGCACCATGTATGGTGTCACTAAGGTAGCAGGAGAGCTTCTTTGTGATTATTATTTCCATAAATTCGGAGTTGACACGAGGGGTGTCAGATTCCCTGGACTTATTTCCTATGATACACTGCCTGGAGGGGGAACCACCGACTATGCAGTACACATCTACTATGAAGCACTTAAGAATGGAAAATACTCAAGCTTTATTGATAAGGGAACAAAGATGGATATGATGTACATGCCAGATGCCCTTGATGCAATCCTAAACCTGATGGAGGCAGACAGCTCAAGGCTGATCCACAGAAATGCCTTTAACATAGCGGCTATGAGCTTTGATCCAGAAGAGATCGGAGCATCAATTAGAAAATATATCCCTGAATTTGTTCTTGAATACGATGTGGACCCTGTAAGGCAGGCGATAGCTGACTCCTGGCCAAATTCACTTGACGACAGCGCAGCCAGGGCAGAGTGGGGCTGGGCACCTAAATATCTTCTGGACGACATGACAAAGGATATGCTTGAGAAGCTGAGTAAGAAGTTGAATATCAAGATTTAGCAAATTATATAAGTAGGGTGCGGACGACTCTGTCCGCCCCTACTAACCCCTTTCCCATTATAGCTTTCCCCTTCCAACATTCCAACTCTTCCAACATTCCAACTTCTCTTCAATTTTAACTGTGAATTGTGCATTATATTAATGCGTTTTCAATGTTGACAAGAATACCCGGATATACTATACTGAAAAAGGAAAACCAACCAAAGCAGTTGGGATTAAAGAGGTGAATTGAATGAAACTGTCAACCAAGGGACGGTACGGGCTTATGGCGATGTACCAATTGGCTCAGGATTATGGACAAGGGCCTATATCTCTTAAATATGTAGCTGAAAAGCAAGGCTTATCAGAGAACTACCTTGAACAGCTGTTTTCAAACCTGAAGAAGGAAGGGCTTCTTACAAGTACAAGAGGCGCATATGGCGGATACATGCTGTCAAGAAAACCCCATGAAATAACAGTTGGACAGGTCCTAAGATCTCTGGAAGGGCAAATGTCTCCCTCCGAATGTGTATCTGAGGACGGCTTCGATTGCGTTAGGGACGATAGCTGTGCAACCAGATTGGTGTTTGCTAAAATAAAGGATAGCATCGACAGGGTGATCGACTCCATAACCCTTGAGGATATGGTTAGAGACAGCCAGCCGGGACTATATCGGGAGGAATTAAAATGAACAAAATGATATACATGGACCACTCTGCAACCACACCCGTAAAAAAAGAAGTGCTTGAGGAAATGCTCCCATACTTCAGCGAGTTTTATGGAAATCCCTCAAGCGTATATGCATTGAGCAACCACTCGAGACTTGCAATTGACAAGGCAAGGGAAAGAGTTGCCAAGGCCATAGGGGCCAAGAAGACTGAGGTATTCTTTACAGGCGGCGGCTCTGAGGCGGACAACTGGGCACTCAAGGGAGTAGCATATAAGAACAAGGACAAGGGAAACCACATCATAACCACAAAAATCGAACACCACGCAATACTCCATACCTGCGAGTATCTTGAACAGCAGGGATTCCAGGTGACATATCTGGACGTGGATGAATACGGGATGATATCACTCGAAGACCTTGAAAAAGCTATAACTGAAAAGACAATACTTATTTCAATAATGTTTGCCAACAATGAAATTGGAACTATCCAGCCTGTTAAGGAAATTGGAGAACTGGCGAAGAAACACGGAGTTCTTTTCCATACCGATGCAGTTCAGGCAGTAGGCAGTCTCCCAATCGATGTAAAAGAAATGAACATCGACCTACTAAGCATGTCAGCTCATAAGCTGTACGGACCTAAAGGCGTTGGAGCTCTTTACATCAGGCAGGGAACTAAGATAGATCCGCTTATAGCAGGCGGTGCACAGGAAAAGAACAAAAGAGCAGGAACTGAGAACACACCTGGTATAGTAGGACTTGGAAAGGCAATAGAGCTTGCATACGAGCACCTTGAGGAGAATACTGATTACCTGATCTCACTCAGGGAAAGATTGATCAAAGGTGTTCAGGAAAGAATACCATACGTCAGACTTAATGGCCACCCGGAAAAAAGACTTCCCGGCAATACCAACTTCTGCTTCCAGTTCATCGAGGGTGAAGCGCTTCTATTAAGCCTTGATATGGTTGGCATAGCTGGCTCAAGCGGCTCTGCATGTACCTCAGGCTCTCTTGATCCATCCCATGTGTTATTGGCAATAGGTCTCCCTCACGAGATAGCCCACGGTTCACTTAGGCTGTCACTGGGAACAGGCAACACTGAAGAAGAAGTGGATTATGCTGTTGAAAAGCTTGTGGGGATAGTGGACAGATTGAGAATGATGTCACCGTTATATGAAAAAGTTCAAGGGGGTAACAAATAAATGTATTCAGAGAAGGTAATGGAGCATTTCATGCATCCGCACAATGTAGGAGAGATAGAGAACGCAGACGGCGTTGGTGAAGTAGGCAACGCAAAATGCGGTGATATAATGAAGATGTATCTTAAGATTGATGGAGATATAATAACCGACGTAAAATTCAAGACCTTTGGATGTGGCTCTGCCATAGCGTCTTCGAGCATGGCCACTGAGCTTATAAAGGGAAGAACTGTCAAGGAAGCCATGGAGCTTACAAACAAGGCAGTAGCCGATGCGCTTGATGGACTTCCGCCGGTTAAAATGCACTGCAGCGTACTTGCTGAGCAGGCAATCAAATCAGCTCTGCTTGATTATTCCCACAAATCAGGGGTAAAAATTGAGGGATTGGAAGATGTTGACTTCGATGACGAGCATCTCCACGACCACGCTGAGGAAGAATAAACTTTAAGAAGAAAGACTTTGGCGGGAGCTGATTTTGGCGTCATGCCAGAGTCTTTTGTAATCTTGGGGGGATATCTATGGTATTGAGCACAGCTCCTGTGCTTTCAGTAAAACTGGTATGGATCCTTTTACCGATCCTTCTTTTCCTTATCATCTACTATCTGATCAACATTGGAAACAGGTATGTAGCACCGAGAAAGGTGATCCATTATAACACCAAGCTTATCCTTTGGGGGATAATCTCACTATTCGCCCTCTATTTCGTGGTGCAGATATTCAGGAAGTATACTCTTGTATCTGACACCTTCTTTACCATCCTGGTATCGATGCTGCTGGCATATCTATTAAATCCCTCTGTCACTTACTTTGAGCGGAAGGGGATGAAAAGGATCCTTGCTGCATCTGCAGTATACTTAATAATACTCGGCGGAATCGTCATATTGTTCCTTGCAGTACTCCCAAGAACTGGCCGGGAGATAATGAGGCTGGGTACAAATCTGCCTCAATACATAACTTCAGTCACCAATTGGTTCCAG
>DAIPJA010000115.1:0-6538 GCA_036770525.1 Gudongella sp.
ATGATGCCGATGATGGAACCAGGATCGTCTGGACAGGTGATTATAAGGCAGTTAATCTCCTCTATGACCTTTTGGTAAGGATACTTGTAAGTAGAGCTATTCTCAAGACGATCAAAAGCTTGGAGCAGAGCTATATAGATTTAAAATCAAACTAAGAAAGACAGCAATATTCCATATGCTTAATATCTGAGCATTAAAATATTGCTGTACTTATCTTATATTGGATCAGATATTTCTTAGTACTGTTATAAATCCTTCGAGTATTTTGTGGCTTTCCTTGAAGCCTTTGTTTAGGTAGAAGCGAAGAGCATTTTCATTTCCATTGGATACAAAAATAAAAATGTCCTTTATTTCTTCAAAGGATTTCAACCAATCCATGGACATTTCATATAACCTTGAACCAATGCCTGTATTTCTATAACCATCCTTTATGTAAAACTGAGAAAGTGATCCTATCTCTTCACCCTCGACCGAATCAAAATCAAAAAACGCATCACACTGGAGAGTTGCAAAACCTCCGGAGTAAATCTTTTTATCAGCTATTGTACTGTAAGCATATCCAACGACCTCGTCACCATCCCTGGCAATAATTATGTGGTTGAATCGCGCACTTTTCAGGGCAGGAGGTATACGCGTGTCAAAGCTCATACCATCGAAGAATTCCGGGTGTATACTTGCAACGGATTTTTGATAGCTCATAAGGCCATTCACCAGTTCCTTTATGCAAATAACCTCCGTCTCCGGTATAACTGAGTATGTAATGTTCATTCAAACCATCCTTTCTTAGTAATATTTCCTATGCTATAATTGTATCAACAAGGAAGATAGGTACAAGTATGCAATATTTACAGTCAAAGGAAGAAATAACTGTGTAAAGGGTGATATCAATGACTTTAGAACAAAAATATTCAGGCAGGCTTCAAAACTGCCCATTGACCTATGCGCTTGAAATAATTGGCGGCAAATGGAGGCTCCCAATAATCTGGGCTTTAAATAAAAATGGTGTAATGAGATACAACGAGCTTTCCAGAGAAATAACAGGCATTACAAATATGATGTTGACTCAATCCCTAAGAGACTTGGAGGACAAGGGAGTAATATCCAGGAAGCAATATATGGAGATTCCGCCAAGAGTAGAATACGAGTTGACAGAGAATGGTCAACAGCTTATGCCAGCCCTTAAAGCCCTTGCAGCATGGGGTAAGGAACAAGCTAAAAGAAATGAATCTGGAGGTAAGTAGAATGTATGAGCTGATTCAGGTTGGAGAAAGAACCTATTACATAAATAGCCCCGCAAAGATGGGACTTTATATGCTTAATGATAATGAGGTAGTACTCATCGATACCGGAAACGATAAGGATGCCGGAAGAAAGCTCCAGAAAATAATAGAAGAAAACGGGTGGAAACTCCATATGATCATCAACACCCATTCACATGCTGATCACATAGGAGGAAACAATCTGCTGCAGCAAAGACTTGGTGCTCCTGCATACTGTCCGGGGGTAGACAAAGCATTCGCAGAAAATCCAATACTTGAGCCATCCTATTTATTCGGTGGATATCCGGTCAGGGAGCTTAAAAACAAGTTTTTATTTGCCTCTGAAAGCAGAGTATCAGAGCTGGTCCCGGAGATTCTGCCTGAAGGACTAGAAATGACAAGGCTCGATGGGCATTCATTTTCAATGGCAGGCATCAAAACCTCTGATGGTGTCTGGTTCCTCGCCGACTGTGTCACCAATGCCCAGATCCTCGAGAAATACCACATATTCTTTCTATACGACCTGAAGGGCTTTCTGGATACTCTCGATAAGGTGGAAGAGCTTGAGGGCAAGCTGTTTATACCCTCTCACTCTGAACCGATGGATGATATAAAACCACTGGTTGAGCTTAATAGAAGGAAAGTTAAGGAGATAATTGAGCTTCTCATGAGTATCGTACGAGAATCAAAGAGCTTTGAGGACATCTTAAAGGATGTTTTCGACCATTATGGGTTAAGAATGGATTTTAATCAGTACGTCCTCGTAGGCAGCACTCTCAAATCCTATTTGGCTTACCTGAAGGATAACAGTAAGATAACTGTAGATTTCATTGATAATAAGCTATTATGGAAGGCTGTTTAGTATATTGGTCCAACAGCAGTAATCGAGTTCTCTGATCCCAGGTATTTAAACTTAAATATCAGAAAGAAAGAGAAAATGAGCCAAGGTATCAAGGATAGGAGCGAAAAAATCAGTCCTATCGTACCAAATGAAGAGGGAATCGACATAAGCATGCCGGAAATTAGTCCTGACCAACCAATTACCCTGGCATAGATTTTAGATCTCAGCATCAGTAGAGATATTATTATTAACACTATTGCATTTAGAATATAATAAGCGTTAAAGGTTGACCCAGTATATCTTGCAATAGCAGCCTCTCCGGCTGCTATTATTATTTGTCCTTGTATTACAGTATCAGCTGAAAAATACCTTTCGCTCAAGCTGAGCATTTCAAATGCTACGTTGGATGGGAAATAAGCTGAAATGCCAATGACTCCAAGAACCGCGGCTAGAAGTGCTGCAGACAATGACACATCCCTTAGGGACAGTATCAGAGCGATGTAGATAGGTATCAATACGATAGTATTGATTATGTATAGAAGGTCAAGGCTCAATAAGCCAAGCAGCCAGTTGTTTCTGTAAAGCATGAAAAAGCCTTCGACAGTGGATGGAGGAGGAAAGACTATGAATAATACTATCTGTAAAGGCACAAGAATAAACATAGTCAAAGCACACCATCCCGCCAGCCTATATAGTGGTTTCCATGGATCAGTTCCCATAATTTTAAATCCTCTCCTTTAATAAAATATCAATGATCGCATCTAATTCCTTATTCAGTTCATCCCTATTGATCTCACCACTGCCTGATAAGTAAAGTGAGATCATGCCGTGTATACTATAAATTATAGTTTTCGCAACGACTCCTATATCTTCAGGTGATAGACGCCCCTCCTCAACCAAAAAACCAAGTGTATCAAACCATAAATCTGAGAAGCCAAGTTCCTGCGAGACCACGTCATTTAGATCAGGTTGGTGCCTGTAATAGTAAAAAAAACGAAAAACATTGGGATAATCCAGGTAATAATCCATGTAAATGCCGAAAGCCTTTTTTATACCTGCAATATTTTTCTCCTGAGCTGAAAAGCCTGACAGATCAGATACCATGTCTGAGATCAGATGATTCCTTGCGTACCACATAAGATTGTCCATGTCCTTAAAATGATGATAAAGAGTGGGAAAAGTATAGCCTGTTGCTTCGGACAGCCTACGCACTGTTATTTTTTCATAGCCTTCATCTCTTACGATTTTTGTAGCTGCTTTTATATAGTTCTGCCTCGTTGAATTGTTTTTTCTATTCATCAGATCACCCCTTTAACTTAGTTAAAATAATTAACTAAGTTAAATATACTCTCGTTTATCTCCTTCGTCAACTATTTTGTAATACAATTGATATTTTTTATTTCAGCATATGGGGTATCATAACTATGGATACTACATAGAAAATCCTGGAGCTGGAGAGACAGGCTGTATTTGGACGCCTAAGCCTGTCTACACTCTGGCGGTCCTCATGGACCGTTTCTTTTTTTTGCTTTCGATTTATAAACCACTTTGATTGTATACCCTTATGTGATATCATAATTAATTAGAGTTAAATTGGTACAGAGATGCCATACTAAGGAGGAAAATTTAATGCCAAAGAGAACTGATGTCGACAAGATTCTCATCATCGGGTCCGGTCCGATAATAATCGGTCAGGCCTGTGAATTTGACTATTCCGGGACTCAAGCCTGTAAAGCCTTGAGGAGCCTGGGATACAAAATCGTGCTGGTCAACTCAAATCCCGCGACCATTATGACAGATCCCGAAATTGCTGATGTAACCTACATTGAACCTCTGAATGAAAAAAGCCTGGAGGAGATTATTGCTAAGGAAAGACCCGATGCTTTGCTTCCAAACCTTGGCGGTCAAACAGCCTTGAACCTTTGTCTTGACCTTCATAAGGGTGGAGTGCTGGAGAAGTACGGGGTAAAGGTTATTGGAGTGCAGATCGATGCCATCCAACGTGGAGAGGATCGTATAGAGTTCAAGAAAACCATGGAAAAGCTTGGTATAGATATGCCAAAAAGCCTCGCTGCATACTCGGTTGAAGAAGCTGAAAGAATTGCTGAGGAGTTAGGGTATCCGGTGGTCATAAGGCCCGCTTTCACTATGGGCGGAACTGGAGGAGGTCTTGTATATAACCTTGAGGAACTGAGAGTCATCGCTGGCCGTGGTATAAGTGCAAGCATGATCGGACAAATTCTCGTTGAGGAATCAGTACTAGGCTGGGAAGAATTGGAGCTTGAGGTCATACGGGACAGCAAGAATCAGATGATTACAGTATGCTTTATTGAAAATGTCGATGCTATCGGAGTACACACCGGAGATTCCTTCTGTACTGCTCCAATGCTTACAATAAGTAAAGAACTTCAGGAAAAGCTTCAGCGTTATGCCTACTCAGTTGTTGAATCCATTGAAGTTATTGGTGGGACCAACGTCCAATTCGCCCATGATCCAAGCACGGGACGAGTCGTCATTATTGAAATAAATCCAAGAACATCCAGATCCTCCGCCCTGGCATCCAAGGCGACAGGACTTCCAATTGCATATATTTCGGCTCTTCTCGCATCTGGAATGACTCTTGACGAGATCCCTTACTGGAAGGAGGGGACACTTGATAAATACATCCCTTCTGGAGACTATGTAGTAGTTAAGTTTGCCCGTTGGGCATTTGAAAAATTTCCTGGAGCGGTTGACAAACTCGGAACTCAGATGAAGGCTGTAGGAGAGGTTATGAGCATAGGAAAGACCTACAAAGAGGCACTTCAAAAGGCAATACGGTCTCTGGAGATTGGAAGGCATGGTCTTGGTTTTGCCAAGGATTTTAACTCTCGTTCTCTTGAAGAATTGCTGTCCTTGTTAAAGGAGCCTACAAGCGAGAGACAATTTATCTTATATGAAGCCCTTCGTAAAGGAGCCGATTTCGACCACCTTTATAAACTTACCTACATTAAACCATATTTCCTGAAGGAAATGCAGGAACTAGTCCAGCTTGAGGAAGAGATAATCAAATTTAAGGGCGGAGCCCTGCCGGCAGAGCTCCTAAAGAAAGCAAAGGAGGATGGCTTCTCTGATAAATATCTGGCTAAGCTGCTTGATATCACAGAGGAAGAAATCAGAGGCAGAAGAAAAAGTATTAATATAGTGAAAGGCTACGAAGCGGTGCCTGTTAGCGGCGTTGACAATGCATCCTACTATTTTTCAACATATAATGCGCCTGACTCAACAAGTGCCAGCGATAAGAAAAAGGTAATGATCCTGGGTGGCGGTCCAAATAGGATCGGTCAGGGAATAGAGTTTGATTACTGCTGTGTTCATGCTGCATTCGCATTTAAGGATCTTGGTTATGAAACCGTAATGGTAAACTGCAACCCTGAAACAGTATCAACTGATTATGACACCTCTGACAAACTGTACTTCGAGCCTCTGACTGTGGAGGATGTCCTTAGCATATACGAGAAGGAAAAGCCTGAGGGGGCAATAGTTCAATTTGGTGGACAGACCCCCTTGAATATCGCCAGTGAGCTTGAGGTTGCCGGGGTCAAGATCCTGGGAACGTCCAAGGAGACAATAGACCTGGCAGAGGACAGAGATCAATTTAAGAGGATAATGGAAAAGCTTGATATACCGATGCCTGAATCCGGAATGGCTGTTGATGTGGAGGAGGCAGTCGAGATTGCAGACCGAATCGGGTATCCCCTTATGGTTAGACCTTCCTACGTGCTCGGAGGCAGGGGAATGGAGGTCGTACATGACGAGGAGATGCTTAAGAAGTATATGACCCAGGCGGTCGGGGTCACTCCTGAACGACCAATACTCATAGACAGATTCCTGCACCACGCCCTTGAATGTGAGGCGGATGCAATATCCAACGGCGATGAGGCTTACGTTCCAACTGTTATGGAGCACATTGAGTATGCAGGAGTACACTCTGGAGACTCAGCCTGCGTGATTCCTCCAGTCAGTATCCCAAAGGATTCCATAGATACCATAGAGGCCTACACAAAGGCAATAGCAAAAGAGATGAAGGTAATAGGCCTTATGAATATGCAATATGCTATATCAGACGGGAAAGTATATGTACTTGAGGCAAATCCAAGAGCATCAAGAACGGTTCCGCTTGTTTCCAAGGTCTGCAATGTCCAAATGGCAAAGATCGCAACTGAAATCATGATGGCCGACCACGAAGGCAATAAATACAAAATGGACAAGTTAAAGAAAAAGTTGATCAAGCACTACGGAGTCAAGGAAGCAGTTGTTCCGTTCAACATGTTTCCTGAAGTAGACCCTACATTAGGACCCGAGATGAGGTCAACAGGGGAAGTGCTTGGTCTTGCTGATTCCTGTTAGATTGCCTACTTCAATGCGCACGCAGCGCCTAAGCATCCCTCGCCCGCCT
>DAIPJA010000116.1:0-6437 GCA_036770525.1 Gudongella sp.
CTCAGCTTGGGAAGACAATAGTACTGCAGAACAAGACCGGTGCTACCGGTGCAATAGCTGCTCAGTATGTATGTGACCAGCCTGCAGACGGCTATACCCTTCTTTATGGAGCTGAGAATCCTCAGTTGTATGAAGTAATGAAAATATCTGAGCTAAGCTATGATGATTTTGAACCGATAATAGTAATTGGAAGAGAGACTGCAGTGGTTGTAACTACTGAAAGCTCAGGAATAGATTCTCTCGACCAGCTATTGGATAGTGCATCTGATTCTCCGGGGACAATTAAGCTTGGAACCACAGGTCCTGGAGGACTGCCTTACGTCGTTGCCGCTCTTTTTAATGCCGTCGATAAAGCTGAATTCAACCAAATACCCTTTGATGGCGATGGACCTGTTGTAACTGCACTACTCGGGGGGCATGTAGATGTAACTGTTACTAAGCTTTCAACAGTCAAGGAGCTGGCAAAAGCCGGTGAAGTAAAGATCCTTGGAAGCATATCCGAGGAACCGATAACCGGCTACGAGGAAATACCTGCCATAACAAGCACAAGGCCTGAATACTCAAAATATCTTCCCTGGGGTCCATTTTACGGCGTTTATGCAAGGAAGGATACTTCACCTGAGATAATTGAAATCCTTAAGAATGCTTACCTCGAAGGATTCCAAAATGATGAGTTCCAGGAATTCCTGTCAGACAGTGCAATAACGCCTATGGGAATTTCAGGTGATGAAGCAAGAGACTTTCTGGAAAATTGGAAAAAGGTATCATCCTGGCTGCTTTACGATGCAGGAGGAGCAAAAATATCGCCTGAGGAGCTTGGCATAGAAAGAGTAAATCCGTAGGCTGTGATAACAATGAAAAAATCAAACCAAAAAAAGCATACTATGATGATTTTTGCCCTTGGGCTTTTCAGCCTTGGGGCTTTTTGCCTTTCAATAATTATGTTCATTAAAGACCCGACAATTGCCTCTGCAGGTGCATTGCCGCTTGGTATATCGACCCTCATGCTGATTATCAGCATTTATCTATACATAAAACAGCCAGATGGCGTAGGAAAACCCAGGGTGGATCACCGGGTCCTGCTGATGATAACGGGTCTGTCATTATATATACTCCTGACCTACCTGATTGGCTTTTATCCATCGACGGCAATATTTGCCGTTTATTCGGTCGTTGTTCTTGGTGAGAGGCCGACTATTAGACTATTTTCATTTTCGATCGGGCTTGTATTGGTGCTTTGGATTCTATTTGGGACCATATTCAGGGTCACGTTACCGTAGGGAGTTGATATTATGCTTGAAGGACTTGCAGGATTGTGGATACCTTTATCAGATCCTTTCTTAATACTTCTTATAGCTGCCGGAACCTTTGCCGGGATATATGTTGGAGCTATACCAGGCCTATCGGTTACCATGGCGGTCTCGCTGCTTATCTCCTTTACCTTCTCATGGGATATGTTTAATGCTCTGGCATTGTTGACAGGTGTGTCTGCAGGAGGAGTATATGGAGGCTCGAGATCCGCAATATTATTGAATATTCCGGGAGCACCGGCCGCAATAGCAACATCCTTTGACGGTTATCCACTGGCTAAGCTGGGACTGGCTGGTGAGACCATCGGTACGGCGACGATCCAATCATTTCTTGGAGGTATGATCGGATTGTTGATCATGGTCTTTGCTACACCTCTTATGTCTCAGACAGCTCTTGCATTTGCTCCCAGAGACTATTTCCTCATAGCCTCGATGGGACTTCTGCTTATTGGAAGCTTGGGCGGCAATACTCCATTGAAGGGAATACTGATGGGCTTAATGGGAGTTATACTCGGGCTGACAGGGATGGACCCCTTTTCAGGTGAAGGAAGGTTTACCTTCGGCTCGCTGGCTCTGATGGGTGGGATAGACTATGTGGTAGCCATGATAGGTCTTTTTGGAGTATCAGAGGCAATAAGCCAGATAGAGCTTGTAGGAAGACCTATAATCAGGCAAAAGCTGGACAGAATAATACCGCTATGGAGCGAGACAATAAGGCACATACCATTGTCTCTCAGGGCTTCAGCAATAGGAGCATTCATAGGTGCGCTTCCCGGAGCGGGTGGAGACATTGCAGCACTACTTGCATACGACCATGCCCGAAGAATAGTCAAGAAGCCGCAGAGACCCTTTGGAGAGGGTGCTATAGAGGGGGTAATTGCTCCTGAGGCAGCAAATAATGCAGCAGTTGGAGGTGCGTTTATACCTATGCTGACGCTTGGAATTCCGGGAGACAGCGTTACTGCCGTTATCCTTGGTGCATTATTTATACATGGTTTAAGGCCTGGTCCCCTGATGATGTCAGAAAAGCCTGAGATATTCTGGTTTTTTGTTTCCGCACTTTTCCTGAGCAATATTTTCATGCTGATTTTTGGCCTAATGGGAGTAAGGGTATTTTCACGTATAGTTGAGATTCCCAAGCAGTGGATAATCCCCACAATATTAGTGCTTTCGATGATCGGTGCATATGCTATAAGGGGAAGATATCTGGACCTTGTACTGGTAGTGATCTTTGGAGTAGTCGGCTATGCACTCAAGCAGAACGGATACCCAACCGGACCTGTCATACTTGGAATGATCCTTGGGCCTATGATCGACAGCAACTTTCGTAGGGCAGCACTTTCCGCAGGATCCCTGATCGGTGTACTGGGTGAAATATTCACTAATCCTATCAGCCTTGTCCTGTTTACGGCCATAGCCCTTTTGTTGTTCTCAGGAATTAGACTTAGAAAACGACTTTAGACACAAAAAAGTCATAGATCGTGACAAATCTGCCTGGTGTTAATTGTCAACCTCTTTAAAATCGTTGCAAACGCTTGTACAGAAGGAGAGTACCAAACACAAAAGGGATAATGTTCGTTATAATATAGATAAATAGAAATTTAACGATATATCTATTGCGCACAAAAAAGTTACATGCTATAATCGTTTTGTTGTTTGAACCTATATAAATTTCATGGAGGGTGAAGAATGAAGAAAATTATTTCATTGTTATTAGTACTTATGCTAAGCATTGGCTTGCTTGCAGGTTGTACTCCAGCAGCACCGGCAGCACCAGCAGAAACACCGGCGGAAACACCTGCAGAAACTCCAGCTGAAGAACCGGCTGCAGAGGGAACTGTAGTAAAGCTTGGACTTGGACATGTTATATCCATAGCAAAATCCAAGGACAAAGGAACAGATGCTAACGGGAATGCAGTAAATGCAGGAGCACAAGCAGACGTAACAATTGCATCAGTAGGATTCGATGCTGACGGCAAGGTTGCAAGCGTATACATCGATGTTGCTCAAACTAAGGTAGCATTCGATGAGAACATGGTAGTGACTTCAGACAAGACTGCTGAAGTAAAGAGTAAAAAAGACCTTGGAGCAGACTATGGAATGGTTAAGGCTTCAGGTATTGGCAAAGAGTGGTTCGAGCAGATAGCAGCTCTTGAAGACTGGATGGTAGGCAAGACTGTTGAAGAGATCAAGGGTATGAAAATGGCAGAAGGAAAAACTGCTGAAGAGGACCTTGTATCATCAGTTACAATTTCTGTAGGAGACTACATCGCGGCAGTTGAGCAGGCTTGGAATGAGTCTATTGAAGTTGCTGGCGGAGAAACTGTAGGTCTTGGTATCAAAACATCTATAGCAAAGTCTAAGGATGCCGGATCCGATGCAAACGGAAATGCAGTTACAGCGCAAGCTCAAGTTGACACAATAATTTCTGCTGCTGCATTTGATGCAGAAGGTAAGGTAGCAGGAGCAATAATCGATACTGCACAGGTAAAGATTCCTTTCGATGCAGAAGGAAAAGTTTCAGTTGATAAAGCTGGAGAGTTCAAAACAAAGAACGAGCTTAAGGAAGAATATGGTATGATCAAAGCTTCCTCAATAGGCAAAGAGTGGTATGAGCAGGCAAGAGCACTTGCTGATTGGATGGCTGGAAAGTCAATCGATGAGATCAAGGGAATGGAGCTTGCAGAAGGTAAGACAACTGTAGAAGATCTTGTATCCTCAGTTACAGTTGGAGTTGAAGACTACCTGTTAGTAGTAGAAGAGGCAGCTTCCACAGCAAAATAGTTCATAACGACTCCCTCAAAAGAGGGAGTTTTTATTTGCCTGAAAATGGGGTTTTTGGTATGATGTTCTGGGGTGATAATTTGAAAAAAACAGTAACAATAATACTCTTGCTCTCACTTATAGCCGGAGTGGTCTCAGGCTGCGGACTAAAAGTAGAGTACGAAAAATACACTGATACATTCTTCGATTCCTTCGACACCATTACTCAGATAGTGGGGTATGCAAGAACTGAAGAGGAGTTCTTGCAGTATACTGCAATGATGCATGACAGAATGCTTGAACTTCACAAGCTGTATGACAAATACAACAACTACGATGGGTTGAATAATATCAAGACCATAAACGATATGGCAGGCAAGGAACCGGTGGTCGTAGAGAAAGAGCTTCTTGACCTGATAGTTTTCTCAAAGGAGATGTATGAGAAAACAAGCCACAGGACGAATATTGCGTTTGGGGCAGTACTGTCTATCTGGTCTGAATACAGGGAAGAGGCTGAGTCGGATCCAACCAAAGCAAAAATACCTCCAATAGAAATTCTTGAGGAGGCAAAGAAGCATACTGATATCAACAAAGTTATAATCGATACGGAAAACAGCACTGTATTTCTCGAAGACCCAATGATGTCTCTGGACGTGGGAGCTGTAGCTAAGGGCTTTGCTGCCGAAATAGTGACCCGTGAGGCTAAGGAGGCAGGCTTTGAATCCTTCATAATGAGTGCAGGTGGAAATATTCGGGCAGTTGGCAAGCCATTGGACGGAGAAAGGGACAGATGGGGTGTAGGCATCCAGAATCCTGACAAAGATGTATTTGGAGATGGCTCAAATACCCTGGAAACTATCTTCGTTAACGACGCATCAGTAGTAAGCTCAGGAGATTATCAAAGATACTATATGGTTGGGGATCAAAGAATACACCATATCATCGATCCTGAGACGCTTATGCCTGCTGCACACTATAGAGCTGTAAATGTTGTAATAGAGGATTCAGGGCTTGCAGACTTCTATTCTACTGAGGTATTCCTGCTTCCATACGAGCAAAGCAGGGCTTTTGTCGAGTCAGTAGATGGTCTGGAGGCAATCTGGGTCTTTGCAGACGGCAGGATCGAGATGACAGATGGATTTAAAAGCATAGCTCTTAGTCAGGGTGCAAGTGCAATTGACAAGTAGTAAAGACAGGGAGGTATGGTCATGGAAAGAACCTTTGTCATGATAAAACCGGACGGAGTAGAGCGGGGCCTGGTTGGTGAGATAATTTCAAGAATTGAGAATAAAGGACTTAAGCTTATTCAGCTAAAGTTGACTTGTGCATCCACGGATATACTTGAAAACCACTATATGGAGCATAAAAATAAACCATTTTTTCGGGATCTTGTGGATTCAATGAAGGATAAACCTGTTTTGGCAATGGTGGTCGAGGGAGAGAACTCTATAAAGCTAATGAGGATAATGGTGGGAGATAAGGACCCTTTATGTGCACTTCCTGGTACCATTCGAGGAGATTACGCCATTGAAACCACAAAAAATCTGATACATGCCTCAGACTCCCGGGAGTCGGCAGTGAGAGAAATTACAATATGGTTTGGAGATAAACTATGATAAAAAAGACTATAGGAATAATTGGAGGAATGGGACCTCTTGCCACAGTGAAGCTGTTTGAAAGAATAGTCACAAATTCCAGTGCAGCTTCTGATCAAGAGCATCCGCGAGTCCTCATTGACAACAATACGAATATTCCAGACAGAACCAGCTTTATACTTGGCAGAGGAGATGATCCAGTTCCGGAGCTTATAAAAAGCGCAGTGGGACTTGAAAAAATGGGAGCGGACTTTCTTATAATGCCGTGCAACACAGCCCATTTCTTTTTGAATGAAATCTCTGGATCCATCAGCATACCTTTTATCGACATGCTGGAGGAAACCTTGAAGGAAGCCTCCAGGGCAGTGCCAGACGGCAGGATCGGACTACTTGCAACAGATGGTACATTACAGTCAGGAATATATGATAAAAGGGCAGCAGATCATGGATTAAAGCTTATACATCCTGACCCTGAGGACCAGGCAAAGGTAATGAAGTTCATATACAGCATCAAAGGCGGGGATTTAAAAGGTCATTCCGAAGATTTTCAGGAAGTTGTCAGCAGGATGGCAGATGTTGGCCTGAAGGCTGTAATACTTGGCTGCACTGAGCTATCTGTCGCTATCGATTACATTGAGCTGGATAAAAGGATTACTTATCTTGATCCTCTTACCGTAATTGCAAGAAGAGCATTATTTGAGTCTGGCTGTGTCGCAAAATAGAATGATGGGTATCTATATGTCGAGGTGATTTGCTATGCGAAAATGGC
>DAIPJA010000117.1:0-6434 GCA_036770525.1 Gudongella sp.
CCCTTAATTTGGCCTTCTATTCTTCTAAGTCTTACTATCAAAGAATCCTTGTCAGTCAAGTCAGATCCCTCCTATAGCTTTCTGGTCATAACTATGACACTTTCATCCTTCTTGGCAAAGCTCTTATCTATAATCCTAATAACAAGGAACGATACAGCAAGAAAAGCGATTCCTACTGCAAAGCTTAAGAGTTCGTGGTTAGCAGTGTCAGCACCTTTGAATATCAAATTTCCTACGATGATCCCCATTATCAAAAATGCGAAGGGAATCATATAAATTATAGTTATATACTTCATTATATTTTTTTGTATTGCCTGAAGCTCCACGAAATCTCCAGGCTTAGCATCTATATTATTCTTTAGCACAACATAGTGGGGTTTTTCCTCGCAAGAACTTGCGCAGCCTTTACAACTGCCTCACCCAGCTGTCCTCTTTACTTCAAGCTGTACCTTGTTGTCGCCCACAAATCCAGTCACATATCCGATTTGTTCCATACTACATTTCCTCCTCCCTTAAAGCTATATCCTTAATTACCTCACCTGCGAGTATAAGACCTGCAACAGAAGGTACAAAAGAAACACTGCCTGGTATAGCTTTTCGTCTGTCAACATCCCCAAGATTCACATCAATAGGCTCTTCTGGCGAATAAACAACCTTAAGAGCCTTGACTCCTCTTTTTCTAAGCTCATTCCTCATGACCCTTGCCAATGGGCATACCCTGGTATTGTATATATCGCTTACCATAAAATCTGTAGGATCCAGCTTATTGCCTGCTCCCATTGAACTTATAATAGGTATACCCATTTCAAGCGAGCTTGTAACCAAATCTATCTTTGATGATATCATATCTATAGCATCAATAATATAGTCAAATGAAGGATCCAAAAACTCTAGTCTTGTTTCTTTTGTATATCGCTTCTGTATCGTTTTTACTATCAACCCAGGATTTATCTCCAGCAGCCTATCTCTCATGACATCGACCTTAGGCAAACCAACAGTCTTTGAGGTAGCATGGATCTGTCTATTTATATTAGTGATATCAATGGTATCATAGTCTATTAGAATCAAGCTCCCTATTCCCGTTCTGGCTAAAGCCTCCGCAGCATAGGACCCAACTCCTCCAATACCAAATATCGCAACCTTGCTGTTTCCAAGTCTCTCCATACCCTCTGCACCTAGCAGATAGGATGATCTTATGAAAGCACTATTCATTATCCACATCAACCTTTATGTGGGCTTCAGTCAGTTGCTCAACAGTAACATGTGTTGGGGCACCAGTCATTAAGCATGTTGCCGACTGTGTCTTTGGAAATGCAATTACGTCCCTTATATTTGAAGATCCAGAAAATAGCATTATAAGCCTATCTAAACCAAATGCAATCCCACCATGTGGAGGGGTCCCGTACCTGAACGCTTCCAAAAGGAAACCGAATTTATCCTGGGCTTCCTCCTCACTCAAACCAAGAGCTTTGAACATTCTGCTTTGAAGTCCGGAATTATTTATCCTAATGCTGCCTCCACCCATTTCATCTCCGTTTATTACCAAATCATATGCCTTTGCCCTTACCTTATCCGGATTGCTTTCCAGAAACTCAATATCCTCTTCCACCGGGTGAGTGAATGGATGGTGTTTTGCAACGTATCTCTTCGCATCCTCATCATACTCCAGTAATGGGAACTCTGTGATCCAAAGCATTTCATAATGGTCATCCCTGAGTATCCCAAGTTTCTTGGCAACCTCATTTCTAAGATTGCCAAGGCTGTCAGATACAACAGACAGCTTATCAGCAATAATAAGTATAAGATCGCCTTCATTGGCATCGAACCTGGAAAGAAGTGCACTCATATCTGCATCACTGAAGAATTTCCCTATGGGAGAGGTTATTCCTTCTTTGGTTACCTTGATCCATGCCAGACCCTTAGCACCATAGGTCTTAACATAATCCTCCAGTGAAGCTATGTCTTTCCTTGTAAAGCTTTCGCCATAACCATTAAGGTTGATACCCTTAACAGCTCCACCATTGGCTACTGCATCAGAAAATACCTTAAATTGAGACTTCGATGCAATATCTGAAATATCGTTCAGTTCGAATCCAAACCTTAAATCTGGTTTGTCCACCCCAAATCTTTTCATTGCTTCTTCATAGGACATTCTTCGAAGAGGTAGTTCTATGTCGATTCCCTTTATCTCTTTGAATAGTCTCTTAATAAGCTTTTCATTCATTGAAAGAACATCATCTACATCAACAAAGCTCATTTCTATATCTATCTGGGTAAATTCAGGCTGTCTGTTTGCCCTCAGGTCCTCGTCTCTAAAGCATTTTACTATCTGGTAATATCTGTCCATGCCCGAAACCATCAACAATTGTTTAAGAAGCTGAGGTGATTGGGGAAGTGCATAAAACTGGCCGGGATTCACTCTGCTTGGTACCAGGTAGTCTCTCGCTCCTTCAGGCGTAGGCTTAGTAAGAACGGGAGTTTCCACCTCAACAAATCTATTTTCATAAAAGAAATCCCTCACTGTTTTCGCTACCTTAGCTCTAAGCTTAAGATTGCTCTGCATCCCAGGTTTTCTGAGGTCGAGGTATCTGTATTTCAATCTCATCGATTCACTTACGTTGTCATCATCCTTAATGTAGATCGGGGGAGTTTCGGCTTCATCAAGTATCTTTAGTTCAGAGACAAGAAGCTCGACATCACCTGTAGCCATGTTTGGATTCTTCGACTGTCTCTCCCTCACGGTACCCTTTACAGCTATTACATATTCAGCTCTTATGCTTTCGGCCTTTTCAATCAATTCCCTCGGTACACTGTCATCAAACACTATTTGCGAGATACCAGTGGTATCCCTGAGATCGACAAACATTAGCCCTCCAAGGTTCCTTTCTCTTTGAACCCAACCCATTAAGGTAACTTCCTTGCCAACATCACTAAGGCTAAGTTCTCCGCACATCATGCTTCTTCTTAAGCTTCCCATTCTTTCTCCCATTTTTTCTCCCTCCTAAAAATAAATTAAGCCCCTCATCTCTGATTTTCAGGGACGAGAGGCAATCTCGCGGTACCACCCTAATTAGGCTATCCTCACTCTTCTTTTAACGCTTCCCACGTGCGGTAGATCCGCAGGCTCCAGGATGTCTTCATCAGATATAAGGGTCAACTCTCACCATTCGCTGACTCTCTTTACCTCATTGATCTGATTACTGGTTCCTATCCTTGCCATTATCTGTAATTGCTCATATTATATGATATTAAAAGGATTTGTGTCAATAGATTAATCAGCAAGTTCAACCAATTGAGCGATTAAGGTTTTTCTCCTTTCAACCAGCTCATCGATCCTAAGCATAAAGCCATTTATATCCTTGGGGTTTGGGACTCTCTCTATAAAACCTGTATTCTCGTTGTAAATTTTGGACACCGACCCCATTCCGGCAGCAATTATTGACTGTTTCTCCTCCATAATTGCTACATTATAAACGCATATGTTTTGTGGTCTGCTATAGCCAATGTTCTCATAATTGCCTAATATCTGTTTCTGTCTGTAGAGATAATAAGGGGTCAAGCCTATCTCAGCTGCAAAATCACTGGTCAACTTGAGCATTTCTCCTATTTTTTCTGTCTCAAATTCAATAGAAGTATCATGTCCGTCCAAAAGTCTCGAGCCTTTTTTCATTGAAAGGGTGTGAACAGTTAAGTTATCAGGTTTTAATCCCTTTAATCTCTCAAGTGTCAACCGTACCTCATCAGGCCCTTCACCTGGTAAACCTATTATTAAATCCATATTCAACACGCTTATTCCTATCTCTTTGGCAAGACTGTAAGCTTCAATAATTTGATCAGGAGTATGATCTCTTCCGATCAGTTTGAGTGTATTCAAATTCATTGTTTGAGGATTGATACTGATCCTCTCGACACCATATTTTTTTAGGAGCATAAGATACTCACGATCAATTGTATCAGGTCTTCCTGCTTCAACTGTAAGCTCATAGGATGAATCGAATATTTTTCTAACTTGACTTAGTAACTTCTCCATAAGGTACTTTGGAAGAGCAGTTGGGGTCCCACCACCAATATAAACGGAATCAAGCCTCCAACCATACATCATTCTATGGATGCTGATTATCTCGTTTATTAATGTTTCAATGTATGGATCCATCAGATTGCGGAAATCTATTGATGAAATAGAGGGAAAAGAACAATAAACGCATCTAGTAGGACAAAACGGTATCCCAATATAGACACTGTAGGTCTTACCCTTGAATGAATCAACCAATGGTGCCTGAATGGAACAGATTTTTACGGCAAGCTCTGCCTTGTCATTGTCAATCAAGTACCCTTTAGTAAGTATCTCAAAAATTTCATCGCTTGTTGACCCATTCTCCATTAAAGCTGCAGGAACTTTTACCGGCCTTATACCTGTTAATATACCCCAGGGTAATGATTTTTGGGTCAAGCTACTAAGTAACCTGTAATATGCCCTTTTTGCGGCAATTCTGTAATTGGCTTCATTATCACGCAGTATATCTATCTCCTTAGTTGTGGCAGTAAAACACACTGAATCATGAGCCAGACCACCGGAGCTTGCCTGAAAGTTACCATTCTCAAGCTCAAGACAAAGATATGAAGCATACTCTTCAACTGATTTTGCTTCTATAAATTGTTCTCTGGGCATAAAAGCTCTTGCAAGTTCAAAGAGGTCGTTGTATTTAACTTTATCAGTCTTATTTATGATCCCTATCATTCTTTCATCCCTGCTTATTTCCTAAGAAACGGATTCTTTTGTCTTTCATAGCCTATTGAAGATTCAGGGCCATGTCCAGGGTAAACAATAGTATCATCTGGAAGTCTAAGGAGCTTATTTTTGATGCTTCTTATTATAGTTTCGAAATCACCGCCATAAAGGTCTGTTCTGCCAATAGAACCTTTAAATAAGGTATCTCCAGTAAAAAGATTCCCTCCACCATAGAGGCAGATCCCTCCAAGCGTGTGACCTGGAGTATGAATAGTAATAAGTTTCTCATCACCTATAGTAATTTCATCTCCATCTGTAAGGAGTAAGTCTGGTTCAAAGTATACCTCTCCCATTGCCATCGAACTTGACATATTGAGTGCACTGCTTTTAACCATTTCCAGGTCCGCTTTATGAACCAAAACTGGAACAGGTAAGGATCTTTTCAAAGCCATGACTCCACCTATGTGATCTCCATGGCCATGGGTCAGAATAATCGACTTGATCTCAGCTCCAATTTTACTTATCTCAGAAAGTATTTGTTCAACATCTCCGCCTGGATCCACAACAATTGCCTCACTCTTGTCCGAGGAGGCAACTATGTAGCAGTTAGCAGCATATATTCCAGCCTGTAACCTCTTGATTATCATCATATCACCCTCTAAAATTGCTTTTTACTATCTAAAAGTATAGTTACTGGACCATCATTTACGTAATCAACCATCATATGAGCTCCAAATATTCCCTTATCTATTCTAATTCCGATTCCCTGAATTCTACTAATAAATTGATTGTATAATTCTTCACCTTTGTCAGGAGCTGCAGAATCAGAGAAACTTGGTCTTTTGCCCTTCCTTACATCTCCGTACAATGTAAACTGAGAAATCGCAAGAATTTCTCCATCGATATCCTTGACTGAAAGATTCATTTTCCCATTTTCGTCTTCAAAAATTCTTAACCCGGATACCTTTTCAGCCATAAATTCGATGTCAGATACAGTATCTTCCTTGCCTACCCCAAGATATACCAGCAATCCTTTGCCAACTCTTCCTACCATCTTATCGTCTACTCTTACTTCAGCACTGCTTACTCTTTGAACTACTGCCCGCATATATGTCCTCCTTAAGCTGTTACTCTATATACATCAAAGACGTTTCCAATCCTTCTCAGCCTTTTCATCAGCTCATTCAGCTGCTCCTTATCATGTATTTCAAGGGTCATATTGATCATAACGGATTTGTCCTTATTTGTTCTGGCGTTAAGCGATAATAAACCAACATCTGCATCGTTGACCCTTAAAGCTATCTCTGCCAGCAAGCCTGGTCTATCTGTGGCCTTAACCTGTATTTCAGCACTATATGATGACTTTTTCTCTATATCCCAGCTTACCTCTATAGATCTCTCCTCCTGTCCTTCCAGGATAGTTGAAAGATTAGGACAGTCTGTACGGTGTATTGAAACTCCCCTGCCTCTCGTGATAAAGCCGACAATGTCATCGCCTGGAACTGGATTGCAGCATTTCGAAAACTTTATCTTAACATTATCGATATCCTTTACTACTATTCCATGAGTTGGTCTTAGTTTTGATCTGTTTTGGGACTTTTGAATTTTAGACTCAACAATTTCTTTTTCGCTGGGCTTGAAGTGTTCACTATAGATTTCCTTTAATTTGCTGATCACCTGGTTTATAGTTATACTCCCATAGCCA
>DAIPJA010000118.1:0-6354 GCA_036770525.1 Gudongella sp.
CAGAGCTTATGATCGGAAGAAAGGTTGAGAAACTGGTAGATGACCAAGAGGACACACGGGTTCTGTCAGATGATGATATCGCCATGTCCATAAAGGATTTTCACGTTCAGATGCCTGGAGAGATGGTAAAGGGAATTGATCTCGACATTAGAAAAGGCGAAATATTTGGTATCGGAGGCCTGGCAGGACAAGGTAAGGTAGGGATACCAAACGGAATAATGGGCCTATATGAATCTGAAGGGACAGTAAGGGTTTTTGGCGAGGAGCTGGACCTTAAAAAGCTTGGGAATGCATTGGAGCATGGGATTGCAAACGTATCCGAGGATAGAAGGGGAGTAGGACTTCTGTTGGATGAATCTATAGAGAACAACATAGTATTTACTGCAATGCAAATAAAGGAGGACTTTATCAAAAAAGTAGGTCCGATGAAGCTTTTTGACAGTAAAAAGGCTAAGGATCATGCTCTTGATATGATCAAGCTCCTTGACATCAGATGCACTGGTCCGAAGCAGACAGCTGGAAGTCTGTCTGGAGGAAATCAGCAAAAAGTATGTTTGGCGAGAGCGCTTACTATCGATCCGGAAATATTAATAGTATCAGAGCCAACAAGAGGTATAGATATCGGAGCTAAAAAACTTGTACTGGAGTATCTCGTAAAGCTTAATCGGGAAAAGGGTTTGACCATAATCATGGTCAGCTCAGAGCTTGTGGAGCTTAGGTCACTTTGTGATAGAATAGCAATCGTATCTGATGGCAAGCTTGCAAAGATCCTCAAGCCTAATGATTCCGACGCTGAATTCGGACTTGCAATGGCAGGGTCAAGGAAGGAGAGTGTTGGCAATGAGTGAAAGACTTAAGAGCATATATGACAATATAGGGCTGCCAAGACTTATCATAGTCGGATTCTTCCTGACTATACTTGCAGCTGCAGCACCACTTGGCCTCAATGTCTCCAGCCTTATGGGCGATGCAATAAGAAGATGGGCGATGTATGGGATACTTGTGCTCGCTATGGTGCCAGCAGTTCAATCAGGGATCGGACTAAACTTCGGTATAAGTCTTGGTATTGTAGCTGGACTGTTAGGTGCAACTCTTGCAATAGAGCTGGGGATCGGAAATCCCTGGTTGAGCATACTATTTGCAATGCTTGTTGGACTTTTCATCGGCAGCGTGTTTGGAATAGGCTACGGAATGCTCTTAAACAAGGTAAAGGGCTCTGAAATGACAGTTTCCACATACGTAGGTTTTTCAGTAATTGCCTTCATGAATATGATCTGGCTGTCTCTCCCTTACAAGAGCGGTGAGCTTATCTGGCCTTTGGGCGGACAGGGAATGAGAACTACAATAAGCCTTGAGTCAAGCTTTGGGGGGGTATTCAATAACTTTATGGCCTTCACCATTGGTGATCCTGTAACAGGACTTTCCATACCTACAGGCCTCATACTTTTCTTCCTGTTAACATGTTTTCTCGTAGGAGTATTTATGAAGAGCAAGCTTGGAATGGCGATGAGTGCAGCGGGATCAAATCCAGCATTCACAAAATCGTCGGGAATAAATGTTGACAAAATGAGAATACTTGGTACAGCCGTCTCCACAGCACTTGCATCCATTGGGATAATCACCTATGCACAAAGCTATGGTTTCCTCCAGCTCTACAATGCACCGTTGATGATGGGCTTCCATTCAGTAGCAGCAGTCCTCATTGGTGGCGCTTCCATAAATAAAGCTAAAATATCACATGTTATAATCGGAGCATTCCTTTTCCAAGGGATATTGGCGGTAGCTCTTCCTGTGGCCAATAAGGTTTTACCCGAAGGGAACCTGTCAGATGTAATAAGGATCATAATATCCAACGGTATCATCCTCTATGCCCTTTCCAAAACGAAGGGAGGAAGCAAATAATGAGCGAATCAAGACACAAATTTATGAATAAGATTCTTGACAACAAGGTAGTTCTGCTTTTCGTGATCCTCTGTATAGGCGCTATTTACGCCTCCGGGAATCCGTTGACCTTCGTTTCGGCGGAGCTATTCACAAGGATCGGACGTAATGGTTTTATGGTACTGGCATTGCTTATCCCTGTACTTGCAGGTATGGGGTTAAACTTTGGTATCACAATAGGTGCAATAGCAGCACAAATAGCGGTTTTCTGGGTAGTATACTGGGGCTTCAAGGGAATCGAAGGATTTTTGCTAGGAGTACTTATGGCTACTCCGATCGCAATACTCTTTGGTTGGATGGTAGGCAGGCTATTCAATAAGATGAAGGGTGCGGAGATGATCGCAGGTATGGTACTTGGATATTTTGCCGACGGTCTATATCAGTTGTTCTTCCTCTATGTGATCGGCGGAATAATACCCGTAGACAGTCCAAGGCTTATTATCCCCGGAGGAATTGGGGTCAAGAATACCATAGACCTTGCTGACAACATAAAGTACTCTCTGGACACAGTATCCATGCTTACAATAATTGAGATTCTGTTCTTTATAACTATCGCAGTACTGATAATAAGAATGGGATTCAACCTTATCAAGAAAACTGGGGCATCAATAGTGAAGGATGTTATCCTTATAGCACTTGCGGGAGCAGTTTATGCAGCTACATTTGTACCTCAAATGGAGGCATTCCTTGCAACTGACAGATTGCTTCTTCTACATGCTGTTCTCATAGGCATAGCATCCTGGACTCTGATCCAGATATGGAGAATAGTCAACAACAAGCTGATAATTAAGAAAGAGGATTTCAACATAAAGCAGCCTATTGCAGCCATAATAGCAATGGCGATCGCCTTTGGGCTTACTTATCTGAAGCCTGTGGAAGAGATCCTGATGTACGTATATATCCCGGTTACTACTTATCTTTGCATAGTTGCACTTTGTGTATTCAACAACATGCTTCTTAAGACAAGGCTCGGCCAGAATATGAGGACTGTAGGTCAAAGCAGGGTCGTTGCCAACGCTGCCGGTATAAACGTAGACAGGACACGTATAATAGCAATGATCCTTTCAACAGTACTGGCTTGCTGGGGACAGCTTATATACCTTCAGAACATCGGTACCTTCTCCACTTACGGAGCTCATACTCAGGTGGCACAGTTCACCATTGCAGCACTGCTGGTAGGAGGTGCTTCAGTACAGAAGGCTACGAATAAGCAGGCTATAATCGGAGTAATATTATTCCATACACTGTTTATAGTTGCTCCACAAGCTGGAAAGCAGTTGTTCAACAACGCTCAGCTAGGGGAATACTTCAGGGTTTTCGTAGCATACGGTGTTATAGCCGTATCACTGGCAATGCATGCTTGGAAAACTACTATCAAGCCAGCGGTCAAGGACGGAAAACCAAAGGCAACAACTTCAAAGGCGTGATCAAAGGGGTGGCTTAAGCCACTCCTTTATTTAGGTGACGGAAGACAGGGCTACCATGGTGCTGTGATAGTGGAATGTGTGTATTTTTCAAGAACGGCTAGGCTTAGATGTTACCAGACAATTGCAAATATAATTTGAAAATTAGGTCCATAAGTGATAAAATTATACATGTCAAACGGACAACTTAATAAGAGTGTATTTGTAAAGTGGTTGAGTAGTTAGGGTTAATCCCGCTGTATAGGCAGGGGAACACATGCATGGCAGCTTGTCAAATATACTCTATTTTTTTAACCTCATCTGAAGGATGGAGGAGAATTTTACAAGAAAGGAGCTACATAGTTGAAATCTTTTTATCTTAAGCGAATCATATCGATGCTTATCACGATCATCTTGATTACAACGCTTACATTCACAATGATGCACTCGATCCCGGGAGGCCCATTCACCAGAGAGAGACCTGTCCCAGATGAGATCCTGAGAGCTTTGAATGCTAAGTACAATCTGGATGACCCGCTTCCAGTTCAATACCTGAACTATATGAAGGGCCTTATAACCTTTGACCTTGGGCCTTCCTATTCCAAAATTGGAACAACTGTAAACGACCTTATAGAGTCGGGCTTCCCTGCATCGGCTAAAATTGGTCTTATGGCTACTGTAATAATAGTAGCATTAGGAATTCCCCTGGGGGTAATTTCCGCACTTAAGCAAAACAAGCCCATTGACTATGCCGTAATGATCATGGCGACCCTAGGCATAACTGTACCAAGCTTTGTCGTAGCTACAGTGATAATATATTTCTTCGCTGGTAAGCTCGGCTGGATCCCCAGCTTCGGCATAAATGATCCAAAGGGCTATATAGGTCCTGTAATTGCTCTTGCAGGCTATTCATTGTCGTTTGTAACGAGATTGACAAGATCAAGCATGCTGGAGGTATTAAGGCAGGACTATATAAGGACTGCAAGGGCTAACGGCATAAAGGAGTTCTCGGTAATAATGAAGCATGCAATGAAAAATGCATTGATCCCTGTAGTCACTTACGTTGGTCCAATGATAGCGGCAATACTTACCGGTTCCTTCGTAATTGAGAAAATTTTTGCGATCCCTGGCATAGGCCGACATTTCGTCGAGAGCGTCAGCAACAGAGACTATACTACGATAATGGGGATAACAGTATTCTACGCCGTGTTCTACCTGATAATGGTATTTCTGGTTGACGTGGCTTATACGCTCATCGATCCTCGTATCAAGTTCAGGGAGGAAAAATAGGTATGTCAAAAGAAAAATTCGTATTTGTTGAGCAGACTGGAGAGGGAAGCGAGGCTGTTAGACCAAGCCTGACCTACTGGCAGGATGCCTGGAGAAGACTTAAAAAGAACAAGCTTTCAATGCTTGGAATATTGACCATAATACTGATACTACTGTTTGGATTTGTGGGACCAAGGTTTACGCCTTACTCCTATTCAGATCAGGTGAACGACTACAAAAACCTAGCCCCAAGGCTTGAGCTATATCAATTTGGAGATAAGTTCTTCCATGTCTCAAAGGACTACAATATGTTCCTTGTAGAATCCGATGGTACTCTTATTGAGAGACTTAAGCTGGATCCATTGAAGAGAGACATGATTAACAAGATATATGTTTATGAACTGGGAGATGAAGAGGTAAAGCTTGACTTTTCCTACAACCTTCTCCCGACTAAAATGGGCTATGATTACGACATGACCCTTGAGTATAATGGAGAGATCCAGCAATACCCGGCAGCTACCAAGTGGAACAAGCTTTTCCCGTTTGGAACTGACGGACTTGGCAGAGATCTTCTTACCAGAGTAATGTATGGAGCTCAGATATCACTTCTTGTAGCATTTATAGCAACTATCGCCAACCTTCTGATCGGAGTCGTATATGGAAGTATCTCAGGCTTCGAGGGCGGCAAGGTAGACAATATTATGATGAGGATCGTTGATATAATCAACTCCATACCACTGGTACTCTATGTAATCCTCCTTATGGTCTGGTTCAGAGGAGGCGGGTTATGGAACATCATCATAGCTCTGAGTTCAGTTTACTGGGTTTCCATGGCGAGGCTGGTAAGAGGACAAATGCTTTCACTTAAAGAGCAGGAATTCGTTCTTGCAGCCAGGGTAATGGGCGTTTCCAAGAGGAAAATAATCTTCAGACACCTTATCCCAAATGCAATAGGACCAATCATTGTATCTATGGCGATGATGATCCCGTCAGCAGTGTTTACTGAATCCTTCCTAAGCTTTATCGGTCTTGGTGTTTCAGCACCAATGGCTTCTTGGGGTACTTTGGCCAATAACGCACTTGCAGGACTGACTACTTATCCGTATCAGCTGTTCTTCCCTGCAATGGCAATAGCTGTAACGATGTTGGCATTCAACTTCATAGGCGACGGACTTAGAGACGCTTTGGATCCAAGACTAAGGAAAGGATAGGGAAAAATGGACAACAGAGAATATATTTTAGAGATAAATAACTTAAAAACCTCGTTCTATACCCATGTCGGAGAGGTACAGGCAGTAAGAGGAATATCCTTTAAGATGAAAAAAGGGGATGTAATGGGGATAGTAGGCGAGTCAGGAAGCGGTAAGAGCGTCACAGCTCTTTCTGTTATGAAGCTGATCGACTCTCCTGGGAAAATAAAGGAAGGCAGCATAATATTCGACGGCAAGGACATAACTAACTACACCGAGAATCAAATGTCGAATATAAGAGGGAACGAAATAGCTATGATCTTCCAGGACCCAATGACCTCACTGAATCCTGTATTTAAGATCAAGGATCAAATGGTGGAGGTAATTGAGAGGCACCAGAAGCTGGGCAAACACAAAGCAACTGAAAGAGCTCTTGATATGCTGAGGCTTGTCGGGATCCCTGAACCTGAAAGAAGGATAAACTCATACCCTCACGAATTTTCCGGAGGAATGAGACAACGTGCCATGATAGCTACTGCACTGTCCTGCAG
>DAIPJA010000119.1:0-6342 GCA_036770525.1 Gudongella sp.
TAAAGCATTTCTCACCACCTGCATAGCAGGTGGTTTATTGTATAGGATACAAAAATCCTGCTAAGGGCTACTCAGCCCTTAGCAGGAGTCATCAGCTTGCGCGTTTAGTGGCGAACCCCATCGCCTATACCGTTTAAGTATACATTTCAGTAACACGGGTGTCAATATTGATATCTAAAGCTCCACTGCTCCTTCGTAATCCGGTTGAAGTGGTATAGCTCTCCAGTTATTAGGGAGCTTCAAAAGGTGACTCTCCATCTCAAAAACGAAATTTTTCGGATCTCCATTCACTATGCACATTATTGTTGATCCTGCACCACTCAAGTACAAACCTAGCGCTCCACATTTCTTACCAATCTCCATTATCCTGTCATAATCCGGTATCAATCTCCCTCTATAGGGCTGATGTACACGATCCTTTAACCCTTGAAATATGAGATCGTTCCTTCCTGTTGCCAGTGCGGATACCAGTATACTGACCCTCCCTGCATTATAGACTGCATCCTTTAAGGGTATCTCTCTCGGAAGGACGGTCCTGGCTTCAGCAGTTGAAAGCTGAAATTCTGGAACAAGTGCTATAAACCTCAGGTCATCAGAAAGTTCCAGACGGTTGGTCACTATGCCATCCTCATCCATGACAGAAATCATAAGTCCTCCGTATATTGCAGGAGCAACATTGTCAGGATGTCCTTCCAGCTGGGTCGCAATGCTGAGTATATCCTCTCTGTCCAGAGGGTTGCCCATTATAGAATTGGCTCCCATAATACCGGCAGCTATGCAGGCCGCAGAGGATCCCAAGCCTCTTGATGATGGAATTTCTGCCTCCACAGTTATTTCTGCATTGATTACGTCCTTTCCCATCGCCTGGAATGTGTATTTATAAGCCCTGTGGATCATGTTCTTGTCATCCAGTGTGCTCTTGGGATCTTCTCTGAATTCATAGATATTGTATAAGCTAAGGGCAAGACCAAGTACGTCAAAGCCTGGCCCCATATTCGCAGTGGTCGCAGGGACTCTTATCCTAACCATTGATTTTGCTCCCTTCCAAAAAACTTTTCACAGCATCTCTCATACGAGATTTCTCGCATACCTTCCTATGGAGGATAGGAAGCTTTTCAAGCTCGCTCATTCTCTCAGGAACAGGAATCCCCATCATATCTCCAAGCTTTTTCATCCCTTTGAACTCATCCTCATGATCATCCTCACCGATTGAAGCGAGGACCTTACCAGAGAACTTGAACGGGCTTGCTGTCGAGGCAATCAAAGCAGGTGTATTGTCCCCTGAATCCTCAAGATATCTTTCCCATACACTGTATGCGATTGCAGTATGAGGATCCATTAGGTAGCCGTCACCTGACCATAGTTTTTCTATCGCTGAAGATATCTCTTGTTCTCCTGCCATTCCAGGAACTACCGGTCCAAGGCTATCCTTAGACCACTGATAGTAACCTCTCTCTTGAAGAAGCTTCATTTTTTCTTCAATTTCCTCTGCATTCGCCTCTGACATATGGAAAAGATACCTCTCAAGATTACTGGATATAAGGATATCCATGGACGGAGAGGATGTAAGGATAAGCTTTCTTCTCCTGTCATAAATACTGCTTTCAAAAAAATCCGTGAGAACTCTGTTGTCATTAGATGCACATAGAAGCTTATTTACAGGCAGTCCAATCCTCATGGCATAGTACGCTGCAAGGATATTTCCGAAGTTTCCTGTAGGAACCACAATATTTATCTTATCTCCAAGCCTAATTTCTCCTTGCTCTGCCAAGCTCAAATAGCCGTATACATAGTAGACGATCTGAGGAAGGAGTCTTCCAATATTTATTGAATTTGCTGATGAGAGAATAAATCCTTTTTCATTGAGCTCATCATTGAATACCTTGTCATTGAATATTTCCTTTACTCCATTCTGGGCATCGTCAAAATTTCCCTTAACTGCTGCTACATAAGTGTTAGAACCTCTCTGAGTTACCATCTGAAGTCTTTGGATCTTGCTGACTCCATTTTCAGGGTAGAATACAACGACCCTCGTTCCGGGCACGTCTTTGAACCCCTCAAGAGCAGCCTTGCCTGTATCTCCTGAGGTAGCCGTCAATATTACCACTTCCTTGCTCACACCCTGTTTAATAGCTGCTGTCTTCAGTAGATATGGCAGTATTGTAAGAGCCATGTCCTTAAAGGCAAGAGTCGGCCCCTTGAACAGCTCGAGAAAAAAAGCTCCACCTGCTTTTTTTATGGGAACGACGTCTTTATCCTCGAACTTATCGTCATAGGCTCCCTCCACAGCTTGAAGGATCTCCTCCTCAGAGTAGTCGTCAAGATACATCTTCAATATTCCGAACGCAAGCTCTCTATAACCTTTCCCAACCAGCTCCTCAAGCTTTGGTAATTGCGGGAAGGCTTCAGGGACGAACAAGCCACCGTCATCAGCCATACCTTTAAGGATCGCCTGACTGGCCGATACGTATATCTCCTTGTTTCTTGTACTGTAGTATCTCATATATCAGCTCAACTCCTCAATTCTTACTATGGAATAATCAGCTGTATCAAGGCCTGCCGCAAGTTCGAGAAGACTATCAAGCCTTATTTCACCAGTTATGGCAGCGACAGGATCGTTTTTGCTGATTATTTCATTTAATGGCAGCTTCCCAAGAACTTCCGCCCCGAAACCTCCATCAAATCTTACATAATAGGATCCCTTCAGGGATTCATTCCTGTTTTGAAGTGCTCTTGCCCTGAGAGGTGAGGACTTGCTTTGAGTATCCATAATGCAGTCGATGACATCACTTAGAACTGCATTGGCTGTAGGGAGCATTCCTGCGCCTGCGCCTGTAAAGGTAAGCGCACCTGAATTATCCCCTAAGAAGCACACAGAATTCATCGCTCCACCAACTCCTGCAAAGCTGCTTCCAAAAGGTACTGCCGTTGGCTGGACTATTGCTGTAAACCCTCCATCAGCCTCTCTGGCTTCTCCTATAAGTTTTACAACATATCCCCTTTCCTTCAGCTTCTCAATGTCAAATGCAGAGAGCCTGTCTATACCGTCGCAGATTATATCATCCTCGGAAATAGATGCACCGAGCGCCAGGGTCCCTATGATCCTTAACTTTCTCATGGTGTCTGTTCCCTCCACATCGGCCGATGGATCCGCTTCAGCGTAGCCAAGAGCTTGTGCCTCCTTCAGAACATTGGAATAATCCAGACCCTCGTTGGTCATCTTGGAGAGTATGAAGTTGCATGTACCATTCAATATTCCCCTTATGCTTTCAACCTTGTTAAGCCTTATGGCGTCCTTCAAGGGCTTTATGAACGGTATCCCGCCTCCTGCACTTGCTTCATACAGGAAATGAAGTCCCTTTTCCTCGGCCATGTAGGACAATTCTTCAAAGTATGCCGATACTACCGCCTTGTTGGCAGTTACAACGTGCTTTCCATTCTGGAGGGCTTTCTTAATAAAAATATAACTGTCGTCCAGGTCTCCAGTAACCTCGATTACTATATCTATCTCCTCATCAAGCAGTATCTGGTAAGGATCCGTTGTCAAGACTCCTTCAGGGACAGGTACCTTTCTTTCCTTATCCATGCTTCTGACCAAGATCTTTTTAAGCTGTAAAGGCTCTCCAAGGAGGAGCTCTAGTTCTTCACCCCTTCTATTAAGGATGTCTGCAACTCCCTGACCTACTGTTCCATAACCAAGCATCCCAAGCTTTGCCATCCCTAAATCCCCCTTTTCACTAGCAGCTCACCTATCTGAACTGCATTGGTAGCTGCTCCTTTTCTTATATTATCAGCAACTACCCATATATTTAGTCCATGCTCAAGGCTGAAATCCCTTCTAATTCTTCCCACGAAGACCTCATCCCTTCCCTCAGCATCGATCGGCATTGGATAGAGCTTGTGGTCGGGGTCGTCTTTTACTATTATCCCTGGGAACCCACTTAAAATCCTTTTGACATCCTCAACCTGGAAGTCCTTCTCAAGCTCCAAATTGACGGAGACGCTATGGGCGAATCTTACAGGAACTCTTACAGTTGTTGCAGTTACCTTGAGCTCAGGCGCATGAAGGATCTTCCTTGTTTCCTCGATCATCTTCATTTCCTCCTTGGTATATCCATTCTCAAGAAATACGTCTATGTGAGGAAGGACGTTGTTCTGGATAGGAAATGGGTAGAACTCCGAAAGTCCCTCGTCAAGGTCTCTTAAGCCCTTGGTCCCTGAGCCGGACACTGACTGGTAGGACGAATAAACTACCCTCTTGATCCCGTAGCTGTCCATTATCGCCTTTAAAGGCAGCATACACTGTATTGTGGAGCAATTCGGGTTTGCTATAACTCCTTTATTTGAAAATGAATCCTCTCCATTCACCTCAGGTACCACCAAGGGGACCTGCTCATTCATTCTGAAGACGCTGCTGTTATCCACTACGACAACACCCTTTGAGGCAGCGATCGGTGCAAACTTCTCGCTAATAGATCCACCTGCCGAGAAAAAGGCTATATCTATACCCTCATCGAAGGAGTTCTCATCAAGCTCCTTTACCACTATCTCTCTATCCTCATACTTCAAAACCTCTCCTGCTGATTTCCTGGATGCCAGACAAACAAGGGTCCCGACAGGAAACCTCCTCTCCTCCATGACCTTAAGTATTGTCCTTCCTACAAGTCCTGTAGCTCCAACAACTGCAACGTTATACTTTTTCATAGCTCCTGCCTCCCTTTCTCTTTATTCGAAGGCCCTGTAAATGGCCTCTATTGCCTTCTCAAAATCGTTGTTCTCGACTCCGATGATAATATTTAACTCGCTTGAACCCTGAGAGATCATCCTAATATTCACTCCGCCATCTGATAGTGCGGTGAATACCCTGGCTGATATTCCCTTTGTATTGATCATTCCCCTTCCAACTACAGCAATGAGGGCCATGCTGGGATATGATACTATATTGTCGGGGTTGCAATATATCTGGATCTCATCCTTTACCTTCTTCAGCTTTCCGTTTAAGCCGATATCCGAAACTATAACGGATATTGAGTCTATGCTTGAAGGCATATGCTCTATGGTTATTTCATTTGTCTCAAACACTGAGACCAGCTTTCTGAAAAATCCCTGTTCAGCGGTCATAAGGGTCTTTTCAACCGATATTACCGTAAAATCCTTTTTGCCGGCGATACCTGTTATGCTTCCCTCATTTCTTTCAGCCCACTGATCATTCACGATTAAAGTGCCTTCGTCCTCAGGTTTGTTTGTATTTCTTATATTTATTGGGATCCCAAGCCTTCTTACGGGAAATATCGCTTCTTCATGAAGCACCGGCGCACCCATATACGAAAGCTCTCTAAGCTCCTTGTAGGTGACGAGCTTAATGGGCTTAGGATCCTTTACTACCCTTGGATCCGCCATTAGAAAGCCTGAAACGTCTGTCCAGTTTTCATATAGCTCTGAATTCACTCCATCAGCTATTATGGCGCCTGTTACATCCGAGCCACCTCTTGAAAAAGTCCTGATGGAGCCGTCCTCATTAGACCCATAAAACCCAGGGACAACTGCTTTTTCAATACCTCCAAGCTTCTCTGCGATCAATGATCTGGTCTTGTTCTCATCCAGCTGCCCCATGGGATCGAATCTTATAAGCTCAGCAGCATCGACAAAGGGGATCCCTAGGTAATCTGCAAGTATAAGCCCGTTTATGTATTCACCCCTGCTGGCGCAGTAGTCTCTTGAGGCTCCGTCCCTTATCCTGGTCTTTATGTCTGACAAAATCTCCCCTATGGGGATCCCTGTTTCAAGCTCAGAGCAGATCCCTGTGAATCTCTCTTGGATTATTGCATACACCTCATCAAAATTCAGACCATGGGATGCAAGCTGATGGCACATATACAGTAGGTCTGTCACCTTATGATCCTTCCCGTGCCTCTTCCCGGGAGCAGAAGGTACCACCACACCAATGCTCTTGTCAGACTCCACTATACTTTTAACTTTTTTGAATTGGGCACCGTCTGCAAGAGAGCTGCCGCCAAATTTTGCTACCTTCATGCTATAGCCTCCTCGTAAAAATGTATACAAAAAACACCCGTCCAAAAAAGGACGAGTGTAATAACCCGCTTCCACCTAAATACATGACAGAACAAACAGCTTTAACGTAGCAACCGCTTACCCCTACTATTTTTCAGGGCAGTGCTCGGAGGTGGTTTTCGATTCTGTGTATCGCAGGAGGCCTTTCAGCCGGTGAACCTCCCTCTCTTTCGACCTTGCAGTATCTACTCGTCCTCGTCTTCGCTTTTTATCATTCTATAGCGATAAAGTCGCTCTGTCAAGTGGATTTATGTTATTTTATGCTAATCT
>DAIPJA010000120.1:0-6234 GCA_036770525.1 Gudongella sp.
AATATAAATAGAGCCACGCCTATAAGGAAAGGAAAAACAAGGGATGAAGTCGTTTCAAATAGCTTCATTCCATCTTTATTCACCCAACTGCTTATGCTTGTGAGGATTATTGCCACTATGCCCCCAACTATTGCATAAATTACTAAATCTATAGGTTTGAATCTCTTCACTATGCTTCGCACCCCCTCAATATGTTATACATAGTTTTTAATGTAATTTGGCATGAAATCATATACTTGGTAAAAGAAAGCTTGAGGCAGGTATTGGGAATCAAGATATGACAGCCCTTTGACTCCGCAAAAGGCTGTCATAGATACAAGCTAATCTAGTCTTTCGATACCGAAATCCTCAGGTGAATTTGGGGCAGCTCCTGTGTCATACAGCAACCATGCTGCCTTGGAGGTCCAATCTGTAAGATATTCTATGGCTTCTTCACCGCTATAATCTATCCTTGTCAGGAATAGCTTGTCAGTGTATTCAGTCCATCTGGGATCAGCCATTGCTTCTTCCATTTTAGCTTGCAGGAAGTCTGTGATCTCCTTGGGTGTGCCCTTTGCTGCGAATAATCCAAAGTATGGTCCATACGGTACGAATGGAGCCATTTCCGGATAAAGCTTACCTATAGTTGGGACGTCATCAAGTCCTGGAATCGGATCATTTGTAAATGATGCAAGTATCTTCAGATTTCCGGCTTTATGCGCCTCAACCATGGATTGAACCATTTCTATCGTTGCATCAACCTGACTGCCCATAACTGCAGTGATCGCCGGTCCTCCACCAAGGAAAGGAACAAAAGTAAACTTAGCTCCCAGGTATTGCTCAAGAAGCAGACCGCTTATATGAGGAACTGTTCCCGGTCCAGCAGTACCTATAGTCAATTCTCCAGGGTTATCTATAGCATATTGGATTACTTCTTCAGCACTATTAAAGGGTGAATCAGGAGGCACTGCCATAACTGGAGTGGCTTCAGCAACAAGCTTTATTGGGATGAAGTCTCTAATTGGATTCATATCCATTGTACCCATTGTTTGCCATACTGACATGATCTCTGATCCGAAGAATAAAGTGTATCCGTCAGTCTTTGCATTAAGTACGAATGAAGCGGCAGTAGCACTGGCAGCACCGGGCGTATTTGTAATTGCAATGCCTACTCCAACCTTTTCCTGCAATATTGGAACAATCCCTCTTGCAATTACGTCAGTAGGTCCACCAGCACCAAAACCAACAGTTGCATTAATTGGTCTCTCCGGATAATTTGCAACTGCAGGGTCTACTGCTGGTTCTGCTGGTTCCGCAGGTTCTGCAGGCTCCTCTGCGGGTGCTGGCTCTGGAGCTGGTGCTGGTGCTGGTTCCTGAGCACACCCTGCGAGTGCAACCGACAAGACCATAAGCATCGCAAGCATTAAGTACATCAGCCTAAACTTTTTCATTCCTATACCTCCTAATTTGGATTTTTCTGCCTTCCTCTTTAAAACCCGACTTACCTGATTTCATTCCCCCTTACTTTTTTTGTATATAAATGAAATATACCTAATCCCCAACTACATCAGAAGTACCTGCCTTAGCACAGCTAAGACCACAATAGCCAACCTCCATATCTATTGGCATAAGCTCGGGAGCAAACCCGTTTTCATGCTCAAGAGCATTCATTATCATATTTCCGATCGGGCAGCTTAATGGCTGCATACCCTTGCTGTTGAAGCCTTCTCTGATACCCATTAGAGAACAATTCTTAACCTTAGCCTTAAAAACAAACTCATCCTCGGTGTACTCAATATCCTCAAAGAATCCCTTCTCCTTCATCCACTGCATGAGAACTGTCTTATCATATGCTTTATCACCAAGCTCAGACATAATATATTCAACGCCGACTAAGGTCAAACGATATCTTGCTCCCTTGCCCCTTTCATCATAGAAGGCTTTTTGAACCTCGTAAAGAAGTTGATCCTTCAATTTCCCTATATCACTCATTTTCCCGACCTCCTCTTCTATGATTATTCTTCGTAATATGCCTCGCCGAATGTCTCCTTGAAAACGAGCTCATTCAAGGGAAGTCTCGGCCTCGGATTTTTCGTCTCTCCCGGGACGCCTACTGCAAGGATCGCATAGAGCTTGTAATCCTCCGGAACCTTGAAGTATTCCTTCATCTTCAGCTCATCTCTAATATCTATGCAGGGAGCTACCAGCCAGCATGCTCCAAGCCCGAGGCTTGCAGCAGTCAAAAGAATATTCTCGATAGCTGCAGAGGTATCAAACGGAGCATCCCACACTTCCTTTTTCCCCAAGACGAGTATATCGAAGGCTGCCTGATTTACAAAAGCTGAAACACTTCCAGAGGTTAGCTTTTTAAAGGCTGCTCTTTTCTTATCTTCGTCCTCCAGAGTCTCAAACCTGGTCTGCATATGCTTACTCAGGTACTCTCCTGTAAATCTTCTACCGCTGCCTCCTTTACCGACAACCGAGAGAAAATCCTTACTAGCTTGATCCTTTACTATTATAAATCTCCAGGGTTGGGCATTCTCGCCTGATGGAGCTTGTCTTGCACTTTCCATGATAAGTCTGATGTCTTCCTCAGAAACCTGCTCATCTGTGTATTTTCTAATACTTCGTCTATCCAATACGACTTGCCAAAATTCTTTGTTGATCTCTGTCATATTATAACCTCCCTCTACTATGACCTATCTTCTAAACCGGATGATGAATCGCGTAAATGCTTCTCCCGCCGTTCAAAGGTCCCTTTATGACTTCTTCTATCAGTTCACGTGGCTTCTCAGATGCTGTCTCTATCGGAGGAAGCTTTCCGACGGGATACTGTCTTCTTATCTCGTCATGAAGAGCGACCATAAAGTCAAATAATACTTCCAGTCCTTCTTCAGCTTTTTTGGCATCAGCTAAGGATGGCTTACCAATGATGGCTTCTGGATAAACCTTTACCTCAAGACCTCCTGCACCTATTTGTGCATGCCCAGGTATCGGTGACTGATAAACGTCTCCGCCCTTATCGATCCAACCTTTTGGCCATTTGCTGACTGGATTGGAATCAACCATATCCGCCATGCTGTTCATCTCAGGGAAAAGAGCTAATGAGTACGATGCCTCTACCTCGTCTGCGTGTGCAAATGGAGTTTCGAAAGGACCACCGTGAGCTTTATCCTTTAAGTAGTTAGGAATTACAGTCGGCCAGTTCACAAACATAATAATTGCTGGCACCTGCCATATTTTCCCGAATTGATGTATCGCATTAGGTATTACATATTCCTGCCCATGCCCGTTCAGCAATATCATCTTTCTGAAACCCGCATTCCAAAAACCTGCAAAAATACATCTTAGATAGTTTGTAAAGGTATCTTCAGGTATTACAATAGTTCCAGGCATACCCATATGTGCCCATGGGTGGGATCCAAACCAAATCGGCTGGGAGACTGTACATCCTGTTACTTTAGCTACAGTTTCCGCCATTCTTGTTACCAGAAAGGTATCCTCACCAAAGCACTGACCATCTCCGTGAGCTTCAGTACTGCCTATCGGAATGATAATAATATCGTTTTCCTTAAGTCTTTCCTTGACCTGTTTACCAGTCATGTTCTGGAAATAAACCTTATCGGCCTTGTCCATTGAACCTTTAGATATTTCATATTTCACAAAAGACACCTCCTTGAAATATTTGACGATTTCTGTATTATAATATATGCAAGTCTAATGCCAACTTGATGCATTTGAGTAAAAGCCCAGCGATTTTGAAATTTTCAGATTAGTTAAATATCTATCAGGTCTCTTAAATCGCTGGGTTTCAATTTGAAATGTTTATTGATTTAATGTGATATTAAGTCGTTTTATTTTGAAATGGCTAAAGCCTCGATGCATCATAGTCAAGAGCAAGCTTATTTAGTTCAGCTACTACCTCAATATCTACCGGTATCCCTTCAACCAGTCTTTTTTCCATAAGATTTTGCTCTATCTCACCTGCCATGAATATCTCATTATCTCCTTTGGGAGGAAGAGACTTGATCTTTGATATGGCATCATCCACTCTTTCCTTATACTCATCAATATCCATGAAAGCGCCGATATTAATTACGATGAAAAGATGGCTTGTCTTGGATGGTCCACTCATATCTGTGATATTCTTGACTTCCCCAAGGGAAGAGGTACCTGTTAATGCACCTGTCAGCAGATCTATTATCAAAGAGAGCCCCGATCCTTTTACACCTCCTATTGGTACAAGACTACCCAATAGTGCTTCTGATGGGTCAGATGTAGGATTGCCATCCTTGTCCAATCCCCAGTCAAGAGGCATCTCCTTATTTTGAAGTGCTGCCATTCTTATTTTGCCCCTGGCTACTGTAGACATGGACATATCCAAAACAATTGGCTTCCCCTTTTTTGCGGGGACTGCAACTGTAAGAGGATTGGTTCCCAATAATGGAGTTTTTGTCCCAAAGGGTGCTATTGCAGGCGAAGCATTGGTCATTACGAGACCGATCATATCCTCCTTTGACGCCAGCATCGAAAAGTACGAGGCAACTCCAAAGTGATTGCTATTCTTGACTGCAACTAAGCCAATCCCATATATCCTTGCCATATCTATGGCTGCCTTCATGGCCTTATAGCCGGCCACCTGACCCATCCCATTGTCAGCATCCAGTACAGAAACTGCTGCAGCCTTATTCTCAAGAAATCTCATCTCAGCATTCTGATTTACTGCTGCATTTTCGAGTCTTTTGACATAGGTAGGTAGTCTAACTATTCCATGAGATTTAATATTCCTAAGCTCAGCAAAAAGTAGAGTCTCGCTTATTATCTCTGCTTCCTCCAGCTTTACACCAGCTTTTGTCAGTACGTCTATGCAAAAATCATTTAGGGTGTTCATATCATATAGTATGGGTTGTTCCATATCGGACAACTCCTTTCTAATTATTTGGATTAGATCCTAGCTGCTCCGGTCTCTCTTGCAGCTTTGGCTACTGCCTCTGCGATTGCTGGTCTAACACGTTTATCAAAGGGATAAGGAATTATATAATCTTCCTTTAGCTCATCATCCGCTATAAGCTCTGCCAAAGCATCAGCTGCTGCTATCTTCATTGCCTCATTGATCTCTTTTGCTCTTACGTCAAATGTTCCTCTGAATACACCAGGGAAGGCAAGCACATTATTTATCTGATTTGGATAATCAGATCGTCCAGTACCCACTACTCTCGCACCCGCTTTTTTCGCCAGATCAGGGTCGATTTCCGGAACTGGATTTGCCATCGCAAATAGTATTGCATCATTATTCATGGACTTGACCATATCTTCGGTAACAATATTAGCCTGAGATACCCCTATGAAAACATCAGCCCCCTTCATTGCCTCAGCTAAATCACCATTCCTTAAATCCTTATTAGTGACTTCTGCCATTTCCTCCTTGGCCCAATTCATCCCGTCTTTTCTTCCCTTATAGATTATCCCCTTGCTGTCCACGAGGAGCATATCTTTTACACCTATGTTAAGAATTATCTTGGCTATGGCTACTCCTGCTGCTCCAACTCCGTTTATTACTACTACAAGGTCCTCCATCTTCTTACCGGTCAACCTTAAGGCATTCTTAAGTCCGGCGAGAACAATAATAGCTGTACCATGCTGGTCATCATGGAATATTGGTATATTCAATTTTTCCTTCAGTTTATTTTCTATCTCAAAGCATCTCGGCGCAGAAATGTCCTCAAGATTTATCCCTCCAAAGGCTGGCTCTATCATACACACAAGGTTGACGATTTCATCGGGATCCTTAGTGTTTACGCAAATCGGGAATGCATCCACTCCTCCAAACTCCTTGAATAGGACAGCCTTACCTTCCATGACGGGAAGAGCTGCATGAGGACCTATATCGCCTAGCCCCAGAACTGCAGTTCCATCTGATACTACCGCTACCATGTTTCCTTTTGATGTATATTCATATACGTCATCTATATTTTTATGTATCTCCTTGCATGGTTCAGCGACTCCTGGTGTATAGGCAAGACTTAAACTTGCTTTATCTGTAACAGGAACCTTACTCTGTACATTCAGTTTACCTTTATTGTCCTTGTGTAGCTTCAATGCGTCGTCTCTTAGTGACATGATCAACACCATCCTATTTTTTATATTGTTCTTTCCCTGACTTATAGAGGTCATTTCCTTCACTGTCGATGATTACGGTTACAGGAAAATTCTCTACCCTAAGCTTATATATAGCTTCAGCACCCAGATCCGGAA
>DAIPJA010000121.1:0-6160 GCA_036770525.1 Gudongella sp.
TTTCATCCCACTCTGCCAGCGTCAGCTTGTCCGGTTTATTTAGTATGCTTTCAGAAATAGAAATCTTCCCGATATCGTGCATATATGCCGCTTCCTTGAAGCCCACCAGCCTGTCCTCACTCAAGCCGGCTTCTTTAGCCAGGGCGAAGCTCAGTTCAGAAACTCTTTCAGCATGCAGCTTTTCATAAGGGGTCTTCGTAAATATTATTTCAAGAAATTTATCCAGAGCTGCCTGCTTCCTCACTCTTGCGAATTGTACCTTGTCGTGGTACATGGAATTGTCGGCTTCTTTAAGGATGTCTCCAATTTGCTGTGAAGTATCCTTCTTGATTGCTATGCCTACCGACAGCGAAAGTACCATGGGCTCGACCCTGGTCTCCGACGCTTCCCTAAGGATTCTCTCCTTTACCTTTTCAGCGGCCTCTTTGCTTGTCCTGGGCAGGTATATAGCAAATTCATCCCCTCCTGCCCTTCCGAGAATATCTTCATCCCTGCAGCTTCTCCTGAGGACGTCGCCTACTTCTCGAAGAAGCTCGTCGCCACCCTGATGACCAAATGCATCATTGGTTAGCTTGAGGTCGTTTACGTCGATTGCCAACACAGCCAAAGGAATGGAAGATGGATTATCCAGTCTTCTTAGCTCCTTTTCAAGATATCTCCTGTTGAATAAACCTGTCAGGTGATCGATATAGCTTAGTGATTCCTTTTCCTTCATCTCCAGCTTTCTTTCAGTTATGTCTCTGGTAAAGCACACCATCAGCCTCTTGTCTCTATCCAGAAGTGTAACGGATACCTCAACATTATGGATACTTCCATCCTTTCTTCTATGGATAGTGTCCAGCATGGTCGAGCCGTCCTCAATAATGTGACGAACGTTATTTGAAATACCTTCGCTTCCAAACTTGTCATCTATGCTTCTTATATTCATGCCTATTAGCTCTTCTCTGTCGTACCCTGTCATTTCACAGAAAGCATTATTCACTTCAACTATTTTCCCATTCATCTCAAGGATGCTGAAGCCTTCCTTGGTAGTTTCCAATATAGTCGACAGGTAACACTCTCTTTCAGCTAGTTTTTGCTCCATAAGCTTTTGCTCTGTAATGTCTCTCCCAATACCGAGTATCCCAACCAGATCCCCTTTATTGTCATATTGCGCAGTTTTTATTGAATGTACATAAATCTGTCTTCCATCAGGATACTGGACCCATTCTCCAAATTCAACAGGAATACCCGTCTCGGCAATTTTTCTATCCATTTCCATATAGAAATCTGCCTCCTCAGGGTAAAGCTGATGATCTGATTTCCCTAACACTTCTTCCTTTGTTTTCCCCCTAAGCTCCAGATACTTTTTATTGCATTTCAAATAGACCCCCTCAGGACTTTTAAAGAAAACTATGTCCGGTAAGGAATCCAGAACGGAATCCAATGAGTTTAGGATATGCTTGTACCTTAGGATTTTGGGTGCCACAAAATCATCTCCAAGAGTTATTATAAATACAATGCCCCCGGTTGTCGGAAAACCGAAACGGACATATGCGACACTATTATACATTATCGAAATAGATTTGGCAATAAACCAATTGTCACTAAATGAGTTGATTCCAATATGTGCTTGATGTCAGTATATTTGATGAAATTGATTCTTTAATACCCTTTTCCTGCAATTGCATTCATTTTATGTCATCAAAAAAGCCCTGAATCAGGGCTTTTTTTGATGATTGATTTATCTTTTAATATAGGCGTCTCTTTCAGCTCCCACAGAGATGTAGCTGATTTTAACACCAACAGATCCTTCGATGAAGTCTATATAATCCTGAGCCTCGGGTGGCAGTTCAGTAAAGGACCTGCAATTACTTATATCCTTTCCCCACCCCTTCATATACTCTATCACCGGTTTTGCCTTGTTCAGCCTCTCTCCAACTGGAAATTTACCGGTTATTTCTCCGTCTATGCTGTAGGAGACACATACAGGGATCTTTTCCATGTAAGACATCACATCCAGCTTAGTTATGGCAATTTCGTCGGCTCCCTGTACAATACAACCATACTTTGTAGCAACGACATCGAATGCGCCTACTCTTCTTGGTCTGCCTGTAGCTGCACCATACTCGCTGCCGGCTTCTCTAAGCAATGAAGCTTCTTCATCAAATAGTTCTGAAACAAATGGTCCTTCCCCTACACAAGATGAATATGCCTTTACTATGCCTATTGTTTTGTCAATCTTCATGCCTGGAACTCCCGAACCGATGGGAGCATATGCAGACAATGTGGATGATGATGTAGTGTAGGGGTATATGCCGAAATCAATATCCCTGAGTGCACCCAATTGAGCCTCAAACATAATATTTTTATTCTTTGAGGAAGCCTCAAGTATTAATTCACCCACATCTGATATGAATTCTTTAATGGGTTCACCATACTTCTTAAGCCATATGACCATTTCTTCCCAATCGACTGCTTTACCGCCATAACCATTCTCTATGAGCATGTTTTCATATTCGACTACATCCTTGACCCTTTCAGCAAGGTATTCTCCATCGAGAAGATCACCTATTCTTATGGCTTTTTTTCGGTATTTGTCTGCATAGACGGGTGCTATGCCCCGTTTGGTCGATCCATATTTCCTTTCTTTAAGCCTTTCTTCCTCAAGCTTATCAAGCTCCACGTGGTAAGGCATGCAGATCACTGCTTTGTCGCTGATCTTCAAATTATCAGGGGTGATGTTAATCCCCTTTTCTCTAAGGCTTTCAATTTCATGGCATAGATGCTCAAGGTCTATTGCCATTCCATTGCCCATTATGTTCAGTACGTTGTCGCGCAGTATCCCTGAGGGCATCAGATTCAGTATAAACTTACCCCTCTCGTTCACCACAGTATGTCCTGCATTATTGCCACCCTGGTATCTCACTACAACATCCTGGTCCTCAGACAATAGATCCACCATTCTGCCCTTTCCTTCGTCTCCCCAGTTTATCCCTACAATAGCAGTCAGCATGCTTTCACCTCTTTCTATACATTTATCTCAGCTTTTAACCCAATATCCGCCCTGTATTTTTCAAGAACAGGAAGTACATCCGATTTCAGAAATTCCTCTACCTGTCCGGGAGCTCTTCCAATAAAATTCTCAGGCTTTAACATATCAAGGATCTCTGTCTTTGTCATTGGGATTGCATCTTCACCAGCCAGCCTATCTACCAGATCATTAGGCTCACCATGGAGCTTGATCCCCTCTGCTGCCGAGACCGAATGTCTTCTGATCGCCTCGTGCAGCTCCTGTCTGTCTCCTCCTTTTTTCACACATGCCATAAGGATGTTCTCTGTAGCCATAAATGGCAGCTCGTCCCTTAAATGCTTTTCGATCATTTTAGGGTATAAAACCAATCCTTCGGCAACATTCTTGTACAGACTCATTATCCCGTCCACCGCCAGGAAGGCCTCAGGTACGCTCAAACGCTTATTGGCTGAGTCGTCCAGCGTTCTCTCAAGCCACTGACCAGCCGCAGTCAAAGAAGCGTTTATGCAGTCAACGATGACATATCTTGATAATGACGCGATCCTCTCGCTTCTCATCGGATTTCTCTTATAGGCCATGGCTGACGAACCCACCTGACTTGATTCAAATGGCTCTTCTATTTCCTTCAGGTGAGCCAACAGCCTGATGTCATTTGAAAACTTATATGCACTTTGAGCTATCCCGCTCAGCACGTTTAAGACCAAAGAATCTATTTTCCTGGAATATGTCTGCCCTGTAACGGGATAGGTGCCTTCAAAGCCCAGTTTTTCAGCAATCATGGTGTCAAGCATTTTTACCTTTTCTTCATCGCCCTCAAAGAGCTCCATAAAGCTTGCCTGAGTTCCTGTTGTGCCTTTTACGCCTCTCAGCTTTAATTTTGAAAATGTAAATTCCAGCTGCTCCAGATCGAGAAGAAGATCATATATCCAGGTCGATGCGCGCTTCCCTACTGTAGTTGGCTGAGCTGATTGAAAGTGTGTAAAGCCAAGGGTCGGGATGTCCTTGTTATCCATAGCGAACCTGGAAAGAACATCGATTGTTCCAATCAGCCTTTTACGCACAAGCTCCAAGCCTTCCTTCATCAATATTATATCGGTGTTGTCCCCGACATAGCAGGAGGTTGCCCCAAGATGTATAATCCCCCTGGCTTTAGGGCATTGCTCACCGTAGGCATGGATATGTGCCATAACATCATGCCTGAGCTCCTGCTCCATCTTTCTGGCTGTATCGTAGTTTATATCATCAGCAAATAGCCTTAGTTCTTCGATCTGCTCCTCAGTGATGTTAAGGCCCAGCTCCTTTTGACCTTCCGCAAGGGCTATCCAAAGCTTTCTCCAGGTGGTGAATTTTTTATCTGATGAAAAAATAAACTGCATTTCCTTACTGGCATATCGTTCACTTAACGGGCTAGTATATCTGTCATTCATAAAACCACTCCAATCCTTAATCATTCAATGGTATTTCCATAGGATAATCGCCGTCAAAGCAGGCCTTACAGTAGATGTTCCCCCCACCAACTGAATTTACCATACCCTCCATGGAGAGATATCCGAGGGAGTCTGCACCAATCATTTCCCGGATGTCATCAAGCTCCAGCTTTGTAGCTATCAATTGGTCGCTATAGGGTGTATCTATGCCAAAGTGGCAACCATGTGTGACCGGAGGACTGCTTACCCGGAAGTGGACTTCAGATGCTCCTGCCTCCTTGAGTATCTCAACAAGCCTCTTTGAGGTCGTACCTCTTACTATTGAATCATCTACGATGACCACCCGCTTGCCCTCAATGTTTTCCTTGAGAACGTTCAGCTTGATCCTCACTCCCTGCTCTCTTAGTCTATGGTTTGGCTGGATGAAGGTTCTTCCAATATATTTATTCTTTATCAGACCAATCTCATATGGAATTCCTGATTCCTTTGCAAAACCAATTGCAGCCGGAACCCCTGAGTCGGGAACCCCAATTACAACATCAGCTTCTGCAGGACATTCCTTCGCCAGAGTTCTGCCTGCATTGTGCCTTGCCTGATAAACGCTGATCCCGTCTATTCTGGAATCAGGTCTTGCAAAGTATATCAGTTCGAAAATGCAGAGCTTTTTCTTTACCCAGGTATTCTGTTTATAGGATTGAACTCCGTCCTTGTCTATTACTACTATTTCACCATGCTCTATATCTCTCTCATACCTTGCTCCAACTGCGTCCAATGCACAGGTTTCCGAAGCCAGAACACAACCATGTTCAGTCTTGCCTAGGCAAAGAGGCCTCATTCCATATGGATCCCTAAGGCCAATAAGCTTATCTTCTGTGGTTATTACAAGTGCATATGCACCCCTTATTATCTCAGATACCCGTTTGATCGACTCCACGATTCCGTTCTTCAGGCTTCTGGCAATAAGGTTGACTATAACCTCTGTGTCTATAGTCGTCTGAAACACAACACCCGAATCCTCCAGCATATCTCTCAGTGCGCCTGCATTGACAAGGTTGCCGTTATGAGCTAGTGCGATCTGGCTGTTTCTATAGTTAACTATTAGAGGCTGGGCATTTGTTGTACCTCCGCCGCCTGAGGTGGCATACCTTACGTGACCTATTCCGATGTTCCCCCTCAGCCTGTCACGCACGTCCTCAGAGCTGAAGACGTCCGGGACAAGACCTCTTTCCTTGTAAAGAGATATACGCCCTCCTTCATTTGTAGCTATGCCGGCACTTTCCTGTCCTCTATGCTGAAGAGCATAGAGGCAATAATAGAGCTCGTCAAAGCAGTTGTACTCAGGTTGAGTGTTCAGTATCCCAACTACGCCGCATTCATCCTTGAATTTATCCTCTGAAATATGACCCAAGCTTATCATCCCCTAACCTTGAAGCCTTGATAAAACTTCCAAATAGGCTTCCTCAATATTCCCCAGATCTCTTCTGAATCTGTCCTTATCCAGCTTTTCGTTAGTTGTAAGATCCCACAACCTGCAGGTATCGGGCGATATCTCGTCTGCCAGGATTATTGAGCCTTCAAATATCCCAAACTCAAGCTTGAAATCTATTAATCGCAGGTTTTTTTCAAGAAAGAATCTCATCAGCACCTCGTTGGTTTTTAGTGCAAGAAATTTTATATGATCCAGTTCTTCAGCTGTCGCAAACTTTAGTGCAAGAATATG
>DAIPJA010000122.1:0-6144 GCA_036770525.1 Gudongella sp.
GTCGTTCCCTGTGGAACTGGTATCGATCACCTTGTTAATGTCGTTCCCTGTCGAACTGGCAGCAAATGCCAATCCTATACCGCCGATTGCTAGGATTGTTGCAAGGGCTAAAACCGTAATAGATTTCTTCGTTTTCTTAACGTTCAACATTCTTATCAATCTCCTTTTAATGTGCTTCTTACTCTCGCATAAGGGAGAATAAAAAGCCGTGTTCATGCCGGAATGGTTGTCCAGCGTGTTCAAAATGGCTTCGCCATAATGCTTTCTTTCCTCATGGGACATTTCGGATGCCAACGCCTCGTCGCAGGACAACTCGGCCCATATGCTTACATCCTTGCGGAGAACATGGACGAAGGGGTTAAACCAATGCAGCGTTCCCGCAATCAGCGCAAGCACTTTCACCCATAAATCCTTCCGTTTCAGGTGCATGAGTTCATGGGTCAGGACCAGCTTTAAGTCCATTTCCGATATGCTGGATGCTGGCAGCAGTATCATGGGGCGGCGCAGCCCCACAAGCATAGGGCTTGTAATTTTGTGGTTCAGCATCAGTTTTACATCACCGTGGACGCCCAAAGCCGCTTTGCGTGAGGAAAGCAGGGTGGCGGGCATATCCTCCGGTACGAGGATACTGTTTTCCAGAAGCCGCTTGCTAAATCTGCGGTAGCAATAGAAATGCCATCCAGCAAATACCATCGCACCCACAAACCAAATGAGCAAAACGGCTCCCATTACTTCTAAAGACAGGTGTTTTTCCATAACAGCAGGAAGGTGTTTCTCCATCAGGGTATCTACTACATCCACAAAACCGTTTGGCTGTAATGTTTCAGGGATAGCCATAGGTGGCGTTCCAGAAGGATGCCTTGGCGTTATTGTCTTTGGCAAAACAAAAGAAACCTTTCCTACAATAAGGGAAACAGGCAAGAGATAAAAAGCAATTGCCTTTTTCCCAATTCCGTATTGCCACTTGGCGGGAAAGATTTTAGCAGTTACAGGCCGAAGTAGCAGCATCAACCCGACAACCACACTTCCCGCAATGGACATAGCAAGGAAGTTTGAAAACAGATTACTCATTCTTCACACCTGCCTTTTCCGCGAACCAGCGTCTCAAATCAGCTATTTCATCCTTTGTCAGTTCTTTGCCGTCATAAAGTGTTGCCAGGAAGTTTTTGACCGAACCATCATACAGTGTTTCCAGCAGGCTTTTTGCTTCTTGACTCCGGTATTGCTCCGGTGACAGGCAAGGCTCATAAATATTTGTACGACCTTGCTGCCCGGTGATAATCAAGACGCCTTTTTCAACCAGCCGAGCCAAGAAGGTTGCCATTGTTTGTCCTTTCCATTCCTTCCCCTTATCCCGTACAAAAATCTCAAGCAGTTCGCTGGAAGTAATAGGATGACCGGAAGCCCAGATAATCTCCATCACTTCCATTTCAGTTTCTGATAATTTTTGAAAATTGTTCATGGTGTACACTCTCCATTCATTGCCACACGTCTGCGACAATTCTACTACGCTTATGTAGTGATTTTATTCTACTACATCTATGTAGTAGCGTCAAGAGAAATTTCAAAAATAATCTTTATGATTTATTATCATCAGATAGATGATGTTTGTAATCATATCTAACGACGTGGGGTGAACAGTAAAATGTAAGGGTGAGATAATATGAAACAGAAAAAAATCTAATACGATTTTAAGGCTTTCGGTCAAGCCATAAAATTAAGTTCTGGTATTATCTTCAGTTTGCTCCCTAAATATTGAAATGACTATATCTACAATTTCATTTTCTGTTATCATCAGGCCACTTGGCAGCATCTTCAATACCTCTTCTAATTCAATATCACTAATTGCTTGCATATGAAAATCCCCCTTTATCTTTCAATATCTTTGTTAACTGTTTTTTGAGTTACCTTTTCTTTAATTCCCAATATCTCATCTATCTTCTTCTCTGCATTTCTTATTTTACTTACTCTATCTTGAAGATTTTTAAAGTACTTATTAATATTTTCTATTTCATTATTAAAATCCTTTGAAGTTGATAATACCTTTTCTATAACAGTATTTAAATCTTTATTTAATTTTTCTAACTGAGATTTGAGTGTTCAAAGGAAAGTATTTCTCCTTCATTTTTTTTGTATATAGTATATAAGTCATCCATCCATCTATCAACCTAATTTTCCCAATTATCATCTGTCATCACTCAAATTATCCAATGTCATCTATAAAACACCCTATTTTTAAGGGTCAAAAAATGGTGTTTTTTCACCGATTTTTGACCCATATTTTGTCCTCAAACCACTATATGTTGTGGTCAAACTCTATTATTTCTCCTCCGAACCACAATACGTCATCAGAATTATACTCTCAACGTGTGCAGTATGTGGAAACATGTCTACCGGTTGTACCGCTTTGACCTCATAGCCGCCATCAGTTAAAAGCTTTGCATCTCTAGCCAAGGTTGAAGGATTGCACGAAATATATACTATTCTTTCAGGTTTTAGCAACAGCAGAGCATCGATAACCTTTTTATCGCAGCCCTTTCGAGGAGGATCCAGTATCACCTTATTTATTACATCTCCTGCTCTTAGTAAAGCAGGAAAGGCAAGTTCTGCCCTGTCAGCTATGAATTCCGTATTTTTGATACCATTAATCTTTGCATTGTTCTTTGCATTTTCAACCGCTGCTCTTATGCTTTCTATTCCGTAAACCTTTCTTGCAAACCTTGCAGCATAAAGTGAAATTGTTCCTATACCGCTATATATATCGCATATTGTGTCCATATTGCCGGGCTCCAGAAACTTAATTGCGGTATCATAAAGTATACTCACTTGGGTGGTGTTTACCTGAAAAAATGAGCTTGGGGATATTTCAAATCTAAGATCACCTATATAGTCTATAAGCTTTTCCTGACCGAACAGATGCCTGTACTGTCTTCCATAGGTTGTCCCTCCATCGTCGGGATTGATGTTTTGATATATACTCACTACTCCTGGTGTCTCGGTAATAAGCTTGTGCACAAGGCTGTGGAGTTCCGGTAATTTATCAAAGGTAGTTACAATTATTACCATAGCTTCGTTGTTCTGGTTGATCCTTATACCAATATGCTTTATCTTTCCTGTCTTTGAAAATCTGTCATAAGGCTCTATTGATTGATCCCCCATCCACGATCTTACTACTGAAAGTATCCTGTCTCCAAGCTCTGGTTGGAGGTAGTCCTCTGTCATGGGAACTATAATGTTTGTACCCTTTTTGTAATATCCTGTTACGATCTCTTCATTATGAATACCTACGGGGACCTGGGTATGGTTCCTGTACCTGAAAGGATAACCCATCCCTATAATTGGCCTTATCTCCAATTTCAGCCCTGCAATTCTTTCAAAATCCTTTTTTACCTTCTCCCATTTCCAATTTAACTGGGCTTTATAGTCCAGATCTATGAGAGGAGCTCCACCACCCAAGCTTTTAGTATCAAAGGCGTAGCTTACTCTTTTGGAAGAAGGCTCAGGTATAGATAGCAGTCTTCCGATCCCGTAGTTTTTTTTAATTTCAACTAATTCAAATTCTATCTTGTCACCAATCAGGCAGCCCGAAACAAAAACTGTTAGGTCTCCAGCTCTGACTACCCCATCCCCATCGTGTGTCAAATCTATAACTTCTTCAAAAAATTTTGATCCGATCTCAGTCATATTACTTCCTCCCATGTTATCTTAGCTATATTTTAGCCTATTCAAGGGATTTGGTCCAATAAAAAGACAGCCAATTTATCTGGCTGCCTGGATACCTGGCTATTCTATGATGTCATTCATCTTTTCCTCTGCTTCACCAACTGCCTCAGAAACCTCTTCTTTTATTTCTTCTGCTTTTTCCTCAGCCTCTTCCTCTTTGGCTTCAATCTTTGATTCTACTTCTTCTTTCTTATCCTCTACCTTGTCCTTAAGCCCTTTCATCTCTTCCTTTGCTTTTTCCTTCATTGCCTCTGCATCATCTTTGATGTCTTCAATCTTGTCTTCCAGAGTATCCTTTACTTCCTCAAATTTGTCCTGAGCCTTGTCGATAGCTTCCTCTGCCTTGTCCTTAGCAACTTCAGCAAGATCTTCAGCTTTGTCCACCAATTGCTCACCTTTTTCCTTTGCATCCCCTAAAATACCCTTAAGTTTGTCCATAAATCCCATTGCACAACCTCCTCTAATTATTGGTATGCATTTATCAATCAGGTTATTGATACCCATTAATTAGTAATAATTGTCATTTCTAACATTTGATGCAAAAAAGAGCTTGGCTCTCCAAGCTCTTTCCTATCTATTTCATAAATTTTTCCTGGTATACCTTCAGAGCTTTCTTAACTATCTCCATTGCTCTTTTCAGGTCCTCACCCTTCAAAACGTAAGCGATCCTGGCTTCATCCTTCCCGTGACCCTCTGATCCATAGAAGCTTGCAACAGGGGCCATCATTACAGTCTCACCATTGTCCTCAAACTCTCCCAACATCCAGATGATGAATTTTTCAACATCGTCGACCGGGAATTTTACTATTACATAAAATGCTCCTCTTGGAAGTTCACAAACTACTCCAGGGATCTCCTTGATAGCTTTGTAGAGAATATCCCTTCTATTCTGATATTCCCTGTTTACTTCTTGGAAGTAGCTGTCAGGTGTCGATCTATAGAGCTCAACCGCACCTATCTGATCCATTTTTGGTCCGGAAGCCCTTGCCTGAGCAAGCTTTGAAACACTCTCAAGTACCTTCTTGTTTTTTGTCGCTACAGAACCAATCCTGGCACCGCAAGCACTAAAGCGCTTAGAAATGGAGTCAATAATTATTACGTTTTCCTCAATCCCAGGTATACTTGCGAAGCTTATGAACTCGAGTCCATCATAGCAAAACTCTCTGTAGACTTCATCAGCTATTATGTAAAGTCCATATTCCTTAGCAATTTCACCAAGCATTTCAATCTCTTCTCTTGAGTAGACCGCACCTGTTGGATTTCCTGGATTTGATACCAGTATAGCTCTCGTTTTTGGGCCGATCAGTTTGACTATTTCTTCCTTTGCAGGTAGTTTGAAACCGTTCTCAGCGACTGTTAAGAATGGCTTGATATTAACACCTATAGGAGTTGAGATGCCATTATAGTTTGTATAGTATGGCTCTGGAGCTATTAGTTCATCCCCAAAATCCGCGACTGTCATAATAGCGAAGAGAAGAGCCTCCGAACCTCCAGTAGTGATTATGACTTCCTCAGAGGTGAAATCCAATCCACACTTTCTGTAATACTCTGCTGTAGCTTCCCTTAATTCAGGTATACCTTCAGATAACGGATAATCAACTATTTTCCCTTCATACTCCCGAAGTGCTTTGAAAAAGCCTTCAGGTGTATCGATATCGGGCTGACCTACATTTAGGTGGTAAACCTTGATGCCTTTCTTCTTTGTAGCCTGAGCTATGGGTGTCAGCTTTCTTATTGGAGACCATTGCATACTTTGAAGTCTTTCAGATATATACATTCCACACCTCCTAATGTCCGCACCAATCGAGGATAGTAGCAGCGATCACCTTTGTAGTATCCTGGAGCATGTCAATATCAATATACTCATCTGCCTTATGGGCCATGCCTCCTGGACCAGGTCCAAATACGATCGTTGGAATGTTGCCGTACCTTATCAATGCACCTGCATCAGTTCCCCAGGGTGTCCCAATGACTTCCGCTTCTTTTTCCTTGACCAGCTTGAAGTTATCCAATATAGAACCTAAAAGAGGATTATCCATTGGTACGCTTCCTGAGTTCAGGCAGAACCCATACCACTCTACTTCAGGCAAATGGTCCTTCAGCCATTCATCCTTCATAGCTGCCTTATGTATAGTTTCCTCAAGCTCCTTCTTAACCATAGCGATATCATCATCCGGAGAGAAGCTCATTCTGGCTTCAAGGATGACTTCATCGGGTACGCTTGTCGGGAACACTCCTCCCTTTATGATGCCTATGTTGATACTGAAGGGTGATGGGTGGTGGCTGTAGAGCGGGTGCTTTTTATCTCGTATCATCCTTTCCTCATAGGCGTCTATCTCCTGTATCAGCATAGCTGCCTTGGATATTGCGTTTACCCCGAGATACGAGGTTGCCGCATGAGCCATGAGTCCCCTGACCCTG
>DAIPJA010000123.1:0-6128 GCA_036770525.1 Gudongella sp.
CGTAATGGAGAATCGAGTTAAATGGCCTAACATATCAGGCCATTTTTTACTGCAAGTCAAGAAACCACACTATTTGAAACCACTTTGTTGATATTTCAACATTTGCAAAGAAACAAAAACCACACAAAAACCACACTAAGTTATGAAAAACGATAAAAAACGGTGATAAGTCAGGGAAAGTCAAAAACAATAAATCGCTTAATATCAATGGTTAGATCAACTTATAGCAAGTTATGAAAAGGGTCTCCTAATACTGGGGGACTTGGGGCCGTAGGTTCAAATCCTATCACTCCGACCATGAAAGAATGCTGTTCTTAATAGGAACAGCATTTGTTTTTTTGTATATTAAAGTCCTGGTGGAAAATTACCAGGACTTTAATGAAGCTACTATTTCCATTTCGTGTTTTTTTTCTCTGCTCATTAACTTCTGAACGGAGTTCCTTACATCTGCTCCGTTATACAATACATTGTATATCTCTTTGGTAATTGGCATTTCTATACCTAAGCTCTTTGAGAGGTTGTATGCAGCCTCTGTGGTCTTAATGCCCTCAACCACCATTCCTATCTCCTCGACAGCCTTAGCCATCGTATATCCCTTTCCAATGAGGATCCCAGCTCGTCTATTCCTACTGTGCATGCTCGTACAGGTCACAATTAAGTCACCGATACCAGAAAGTCCTGAAAATGTATCAGCTTCAGCCCCTAATGCGACTCCCAGCTTTGACATTTCGTATATCCCCCTGGTCATTAGAGCCGCCTTTGTATTGTCGCCATAGCCTAATCCATCAGAAATCCCTGCACCTAAAGCAATTATATTCTTTAGTGCACCACCCAGCTCAACCCCTAAAACATCGGGGTTGGTATAAACCCTAAATGTCGGGCTTGAAAATATATCCTGAACAAGCTCAGCAACCTCCTTACTTTTGGAGGCGGAAACCACAGTTGTAGGAATTTCTCTGGATACCTCTTCCGCATGTGACGGTCCGGACAAAACTGCAAAACCATTGTTAGGATAATATTCAGCTACGATCTCTGAGATCATTTTCATAGATCTCATTTCAATTCCCTTAGCTACGTTAACGAATATCTGCCCGGATTCCACAACATCCCCAATGCTCTCAAGAACTTCACGAACACTGTTTGTGGGAACAGCAAGCAAAACAATTTCACTGTCTTTAACTACATCCTTTACGATAGTTGAAACCTTTATATTCTTTGGTATACTGATACCCGGTAAATACTTTGCGTTTGTCCTATCGACCCTTATCTCTTCAGCCTGAGATTCATTTCTTACCCAAATATGAACCTCATATTCCTTCTGAGCAAGCAGCATAGCCAAAGCAGTACCCCAGCTTCCACCGCCAAGTATCCCAATCTTTGAGCCCATTCAATCACCTGCCTATCCTATTTTCATTTCCAGCAAGTAAACGCTTAATATTCTCTCTATGTCTATAGTATCCTAAAATAGCCAAGACAGCTGTCAGTGCAGTCAGGTAGGGATCTTTTACAAAAACCCCCAGAGAAGTCAGTAAAAATAAGACAGTTAAAAATACTATTGATCCCAAGGATACATACCTAGTAACAACTGCAGTCAGGATTCCAATGATTACACTTAAAAGGGTTGTTGGGAAGCTTAGAACTGCCATGGCAGCTATAGTTGTAGCTATACCCTTCCCACCCCTGAAGTTAAGAAATATCGGCCAATTATGCCCAATAACAGCAAATAGAGCTGAAATATATCCGCCTAATTCATTATGGAGATAAATTCCAATTATAACTGCAATAATCCCTTTTGTGAAATCCATCAAAAATGTTAAAACTCCAAGCTTCTTCCCCATGATCCTAACGGCATTGGTTGCACCTGCGTTGCCGCTGCCGTGTTTTCTAATATCGATTTTCATGAACAGCTTTCCCACAACATATGCTGAAGAAAAGCTGCCTATCAGATAGGATAATACTGCTATTACCACCAACCTCATATTACTCCCCTTTTTCTCTGAATTCAAATATTATAGGAGTGCCTGCAAATCCAAAGTGGCTCCTTATTTGATTCTCAAGATATCTAACATAAGAGAAATGCATCAATTCTTTTATATTGACAAAGATTACAAACCTCGGAGGCTTAACAGAGACTTGTGTACCATAATAGATTTTTGCTCTCTTCCCCTTGTCAGAAGGCGGTTGATTCATTAGGATAGCCCTGTTAAGAATATCATTAAGAACGCCCGTGCTTATTCTCATATTGTAGTTATTATTTACAATGTTGATCATTTCCAGAAGCTTGTCGACCCTTTTCCCTGTTTTTGCGGATATGAATACTATTGGTGCGTAATTTATGAAGCCTAAGGTCTCTCTAATTTTCTTTTCATGGCTTAAATAAGTTATATCATCTTTGTCTACAACATCCCATTTATTAACTGCTACTATTATAGCTTTCCCGTTATCGTGAGCATAACCCGCAATTTTGGTGTCCTGCTCCGTTACTCCCTGAGTCCCATCAACAACCAGGACACAAATATCAGCCCTGTCAACGGCGGTAAGGGTCCTAACTACAGAATATCTTTCAACCTTCTCTGTTATATATCTCTTTCGTCTCAGTCCAGCTGTATCAACAAAAATATACTTGTTACCACCGTGTTCAAAATAGCTGTCTATCGAATCTCTTGTAGTTCCGGGTATATCAGTGACTATAACCCTTTCCTCTCCAAGGATATGGTTGATCAATGATGATTTGCCCGCGTTGGGTCTTCCGATAAACGCAACCCTTATACTCTCATCATCTTTCTCAGTTTCGCTGTCCTCAGGAAAATATTTAACTACTTCGTCCAACAGGTCCCCTAACCCCAATGACTGCTCTGCTGAAACGGCCATCGGTTGACCAAGTCCAAGCTCAAATAGCTCGTACAGCTCATCCGGGACTTTTCGGTTGTCTATTTTATTAGCTACAAGTATTACGTTTCTTCCGGACTTTCTCAGTATTTCAGCTATTTCCTTATCTGTAGAGGTCAACCCCTCAAGTCCATCTACTACGAAAAGAATTGCGTCAGCAGTCTCAATAGCCATTTCTGCTTGTTTTTTGATATTCTGCATAACAATGTCGTCCTTCTCGGGCTCAAGGCCACCAGTGTCTATAATAGTGAAAAATCTTCCCAGCCATTCACCCTCGGCATATATCCTATCTCTGGTTACTCCTGGTACGTCTTCAGTTATTGCGATCCTTCTTCCAGCCATCTTGTTGAACAGAGTTGATTTTCCAACATTTGGACGACCTACTATACATACTATCGGTCTGCTCACGACCTCACCTCTTTCATAATTGATTCCAAAAACTCTCTACCATCTACAGGCACCAATCTTAGCCTGTTCATAAGGAGATCATTTGCCTGACCAAATGTCATATTGTCAAGGAATATGTTCTCGTCTCTTTTCATCATCGATTTTGGGATAAAAATAGCATCGTATGCTTCACTTCCTTTTACCTGATCAACCAGGTCTCCACCGGTTATTAGGCCGGAAACAGTTATCGTCTCACCAAAGAAATTGTTTTTGATTGGTATGACATCGATTTTTAAACCCGATATCTTATCTTTGATCATTTCCGACATGCTTTTCATGAAGCTTGTTGCAAGCTTCCCTGTAGCTATAAGAAGTCTTTTATCTGATTGGGTTACAGTTATACCACCCAATGCTTCCACTAATTCATAAGAGAAGGATCTTAACAAACCCACTCCATTTTCGTACTGAGGAAAGCCCTCATAAAAATCATGTTCCGGCAGCTCTTTGCCTGATACACAATAGAATTCGTCGGAAGCAAAGACAAATCTTGTGCCATGACTCTCAAGATACTCATGCTGCATCTCATCAATCTGTTCTATTAGCTTGGAAGCTGACTCCCGATCATATATTTCCAGTGAATCCAAGCCATCCCTGTATTTTGTTATACCCACTGGAACAACAGCCACTGAATTTATAGATGGATACAAAGAGGAAAGGTCACTTATTGTTCGCTTTAGCTCTAAACCATCATTCACCCCAGGGACAAGTACTATCTGACAATTCATCTCCAGACCAGCCTCATGGAACCTCTTAAGAGTATCGAAGATCGTTCCTGCTTTTTTGTTCCTTAGCATTTTGATTCTTAGTTCAGGATTTGTCGTATGCACCGAAACATTGATTGGGCTTAATTTATAGTCAATTATCCTTTGAATGTCGTCCTCGTTCATATTAGTCATGGTGATAAAATTACCTTGTAAAAATGACAGCCGCGAATCATCATCCTTGAAATACAAAGTATCTCTCATATTTGGTGGCAGTTGATCTATAAAGCAGAACATACATTTGTTCTGACAGGTCTTTGCTTTATCGATCAAGGGATTTGTAAATATAATGCCAATATCCTCATTAAAATCCTTCTCAATCTCAAATTCCCAAAGCTCTCCGTCTTTTTTTTCAATGACAATATCAAGCAGCTCATCAGAAATAAGATACCTGTAATCTATGACGTCCCTTACCGGCACATCGTTTATACTAACGAGAATGTCCCCAGGGTCAATTCCAAGTTCATCAGCTATACTGCCAATAACTACGTCCTCAATTATATTCCTTGATTCCCTGATATTCGTAATTTCCATTTATATTACCACCTGAATAAAAAATATAGAGCCTACAGATGACTGTAGGCTAAATTCCTGGACTAATAGAGAGGAAACTTATCGCAAAGGTCATACACTCTTTGTTTGACCATGTCCTTATCACTTTCAGGACTTAATGCAAGATTTATCAGCTCTGCAATTTCCTTCATTTCGACTTCCTTCATACCTCTTGTCGTCATGGCAGCCGTACCAACTCTGATCCCACTGGTTACAAATGGACTTTCCGGATCATTTGGGATAGTATTCTTATTGGTTGCCATACCTACCTCGTTTAGCATAGCCTCTGCAGCCTTGCCTGTCAAGCCTTTATTTCGAACGTCAATCAGGATAAGGTGATTGTCTGTTCCTCCGCTCACTAATCTAAACCCAAATTCCTTCAAACCTTCAGCCAATGCATTAGTATTGGTTATGATTTGTTTTTGGTAGACCTTGAAATCATCCTTTAGTGCCTCACCGAATGCAACTGCCTTCGCAGCAATAACATGCATCAACGGACCGCCTTGGATCCCCGGGAAAATTGCTTTATCGATCATTTTTGCATATTCAGCCTTACACAGAATAGCTCCTCCTCTGGGGCCCCTCAAGGTCTTATGGGTGGTTGTTGTAACAAAATCAGCGTAAGGGACAGGGTTCTGATGAAGTCCGGCAGCAACGAGACCTGCTATATGAGCCATATCAACCATTAGGTAGGCTCCAACCTCGTCAGCAATTTCCTTAAACTTCGAGAAGTCTATTTCTCTGGGGTAAGCACTTGCACCTGCAACTATCATTTTTGGTTTTTCTCTTATAGCAATTTCTCTCACCGCATCGTAATCTATCATTTCCGTCACTGGGTCTACTCCATATGCAACGAAATTATAATAAACGCCTGAAATGTTTACCGGGCTGCCATGAGTCAAATGTCCACCCTGGGAAAGATTCATTCCAAGTACCTTATCACCAGGCTTCAGAAATGCAAAATAAACTCCAAGGTTCGCATTTGAACCGGAATGAGGCTGAACATTAGCATGGTCAGCTCCAAAGAGCTGCTTTAATCTCTCAATGGCTAATTCTTCTGCAAGGTCAACTATCTCACAGCCGCCATAATACCTCTTATTTGGGTACCCCTCGGCATATTTATTTGTCAATTGGCTGCCCATAGCCTCCATAACGGCTTCTGACACGAAATTTTCTGATGCAATGAGCTCAATGTGCTTATTCTGTCTGTCGATTTCCCTCTGTACGATCTCCATCATTTTACGATCTGACTTTGCTAAATTGGTAAAATCCATAAACACAACTCCTCCCGAATCAATTTTGATTAACCCTTATGCCCCTCATCCCACTCAAGCATTTTATTTGGTATACTTAAGCATAATCTCAATTAGTTTATCCATATCCTGCTCTTTACCATCAGGTGACTCGAGCAAACAATGCTTCATATAGTTCTCAAGGATAAGTCCGCCTACATTGTTAAGTGCGCTTCTTGATGCAGAT